>NZ_DATEJY010000058.1:0-35677 GCF_035277725.1 Dyella sp.
CGAAGGAACCCAACCATGCTGAAAATGACGCACCTCTCCAAGGTCTACCGCACCGAAGTGGTGGAAACCTATGCGCTTCGCGATTTCAACATCGACGTGAAGGAAGGCGAATTCGTCGCCGTGACCGGTCCGTCCGGTTCGGGCAAAACCACCTTCCTCACCATCGCCGGCCTGCTCGAAACCTTCACCGGCGGCACGTATCACCTGGATAACCTCGACGTCAGCAATCTCGACGACAACGCACGCTCGAAGATCCGCAACGAAAAGATCGGCTTCATCTTCCAGGCCTTCAACCTGATTCCCGACCTCAACGTGTTCGACAACGTGGAAGTGCCGCTGCGCTATCGCGGCATGAAGGCGCCAGAGCGCAAGGAACGCATCATGGGTGCGCTGGAACGCGTCGGTCTCGCCTCGCGCGCCAAGCACTATCCGGCCGAACTCTCCGGCGGCCAGCAACAGCGTGTCGCCATTGCGCGTGCACTTGCCGGCAGCCCGCGCTTGCTGCTCGCCGACGAACCGACCGGCAACCTGGATACGCAGATGGCACGCGGCGTGATGGAACTGCTGGAAGAAATCCATCGCGACGGCGCCACCATCGTGATGGTGACGCACGATCCGGAACTGGCGGCGCGTGCGCAGCGCAACGTGCACATCATCGACGGCCAGGTGGTGGATCTGGCGGAGGATCCGCGCTTCCACACCGCCTACGCGGCGGCTGCGGGACAAGTGCGCGGCTGACCTACTCCCTCTCCTGCGCGCAGGGGAGGGCTGGGGTGGGGTAAAGCGAGCGGAGCTCGCGTCCGGCGGCGCCGGACTGCGCGGGCATGGCAGGACATTGCCGCGAGATTGCTTCACCCCACCCCAACCCTCCCCTACTGCCCGTAGGGGAGGGGGCAGCTAACGGCAAGAAATCGGTCAAGCGGTTTTTCCAAGCTCTCCAAACCAAGAGACATCATGTTCGCCTACTACCTTCAACTCGGTCTGCGCAGCCTCAAGCGCAATCCCGTGCTCACCGCGTTGATGGTGATGGCGATCGCGTTTGGCGTTGCCGCGTCCATGATCACCTGGTCGGTATTTCGCGTGGTATCGGGCAACCCCATCCCGTGGAAATCCAGCCAGCTCTACAACGTGCAAGTCGACAACCGCGGCCCGCAATACGACGACCCGCCTAACGAGCCGCCAGAAGCGCTCAACTACACCGATGCCGTCGCCTTGATGCAGGCGCATAAAGCGCCGCATCAAACCCTGCTGTACGACATCGCGCCTTCCGTGCTGCCCAAGAATCCCAACGACCTGCCGACCACAGCCTACGGCTACGCCACCAGCGCCGACTTCTTCAGCATGTTCGACGTGCCGTTCCAATACGGCTCGCCATGGACGAATGCGGATGACGATGCGCATGCCGCCGTCGCGGTAATCAGCAACGATTTGAACAAGAAACTGTTCGGCGGCGCCAACAGCATCGGCCGCGACGTCACGCTGGATATGCATGCGTATCGCATTGTCGGTGTCGCATCGCACTGGGATCCGAAGCCCCGTTATTACGACGCTTACGACGGCATGCAGTTTTCAGCCGATGCGCCTTCCGTCTTCATCGTTTTCAACCGCGCCATTGATATGCATGTGGGTCTGTCCGGGCGTAACAATTGTGGTGGCGCTCCCATGCATATTGCCGGCGATGTGGAATGGCTGCATCGCGAATGCGCCTGGATTCCGTTCTGGGCCGAATTGCCGACTCCGGCCGATGTGGAAAAGTACAAGGCGTTTCTGACTGCTTATTCCAGCGAACAGCAGCAAGCCGGACGTTTTCATTGGGGCCCTAACGTACGCCTGCGCAACGTGACCGAATGGCTGGCCTATAAAAAGGTGGTGCCGCCGGAAAGCCGCATTTCCTTGTTCGTGTCGATCGGGTTCTTCGTGATTTGCCTGGTCAATACCATCGGCCTGCTGCTGGCGAAGTTCATGCGTCGTTCGTCGGAAATCGGCGTGCGTCGCGCGCTCGGTGCAACGCGCCGCGAGGTGTATGCACAGTTTCTGATGGAAGCCGCCACGGTCGGCTTGGCGGGCGGCATGCTTGGCCTGTTGTTGACCATCGTCGGCATGCAGGGCGTCGGTTTGCTGTTCGAGCCGAACGTCGCGCACCTGGCACGCATTGACCTGTCGTTATTGATCACAACGCTGATGGTGTCGGTGTTGACGACGGTGATTGCCGCTTTCTATCCGACCTGGCGTGCCGCGCAAGTGCAGCCGGCATGGCAGCTGAAGTCCAACTGAGGCGATGACGATGCAGATCAGACCCATCCTCGCCGCCATGCGCCGCCACAAGGCCGGCACGTTGCTGATTGGATTTCAGATCGCCTTGACGCTGGCGATCGTGTGCAACGCGCTGTTCATCATCCATGAGCGCATCGCCCGCGTCAGCCGTCCGTCGGGCGTGAATGAAACCAATCTCTTCGTCATCACCAATTCGTGGGCGGGCAACTGGTCCGATCATCAGACCGCGGTGCAAATTGAAGCGGACCTCAACGCATTGCGTCAGCTCGGCAGCGTGGAAGATGCGACCGCACTCAACAGTTTTCCGCTGCATGGCTCCGGTTGGGACAATTTTGTCCGCCTGGCGCCGGAGCAGATTCATATGACTACGGATTCGTCGGTCTATCTGGCGGACGATCACACGCTCGATACGCTCGGCGTGAAGCTGATTGCCGGGCGCAACTTTACGCCCAACGAGATTCAGGCGCTCTCGATTCAAGGCATGACGTCGTGGCCCGTGGTCATTGTCAGCAAGGGCCTGGCGAACGTGCTTTTCCCCAAGGGCGATGCGCTCGGCAAGCAGATCTATGTCACCAGCAACAACACGCCTTCGACCATCATTGGCATCAGCGATACGTTGCAATCCCACATGATGGATAGCGACGACAACGCCTATGCGTACAACGCCGTGCTGGTGCCCATGCGGGAAGTCGCCACCGGCTATGTCCATTACCTGATCCGTGCGCGTCCAGGGCAGCTTGATGCAGCGATGCGCGATGCGCCGAAAGCATTGATCGCGCAAAGCCGCCTGCGCATTTTCGAAGCCGGCGACGGCATCATGACCTTCGCCCAGGTGCGCGCGAAAGCCTACGAGCGCGACTACGGCATGGCGATGCTGCTGGCCATCGTCAGCGCAGTGCTGCTGGCGATTACTGCAGCGGGCATCGTCGGCCTCACCAGTTTCTGGGTCGGCCAGCGGCGTCGGCAAATCGGTGTCCGGCGTGCACTCGGCGCCACGCAGGGCGACATTCTCAGCTACTTCATGACCGAGAATCTGCTGATTGCGGTGGGCGGCATCGTGGTCGGGACGCTGCTGGCCATCGGCATCAATCTGTGGATGGTGACGCATGACGGCGTGGCGTATTTGTCGGGCAGCTATTTGCTCGCCGCCGCCATCGCGCTGCTTTTGCTTGGGCAAGGCGCCGTGCTTGCGCCGGCGTTGCGCGCCTCGCGCGTATCGCCGATTGAAGCGACGAGAACGGCATGAACACACCTTCGTATCAGCGGAAAGGGGAGTAACGAATGCTGGCCTACTATTCCCAGCTCGGCCTGCGCAGTCTCAAGCGCAACCCCATGCTCACCGCACTGATGGTGATGGCAATCGGTTTTGGCGTGGCGGCGTCGATGATTACCTATTCGGTATTCCGCGCCGTAGCCGGCGATCCGATTCCGGCGAAGTCATCGCAGTTGTTCGTGCCGCAGATCGATAGCTGGGGGCCGCAATACAACGAAAAAGGCGAGCCGCCCGGCGCCTTGAATTATGTCGACGCGATGGCCTTGATGAGGGCGCACCAGACACCGCACATGGCGCTGATTTACCAGGTCATGCTGTCTGCCCTTCCGCATGACGCCAACAGCGTACCGGTGTCTACCGGGGGCTTCGCTACCACGGCGGATTTCTTCACGATGTTCAACGTGCCATTTCTGTATGGCAGCGGCTGGAATGCCGCCGAGGATGACAGTCGCGCGGCAGATGTCGTACTCACCCAGGATTTCAACCAGCGCATGTTTGGCGGCGCCAACAGCGTGGGCAAGAGCATCACGCTATCCGGACACGACTATCGCATCGTCGGCGTCACCAAGCGCTGGGACCCTTCGCCGCGGTTTTACGATGTCTGGGGCGAAAGCGGGTTCAACGATCCGCCCGATTTTTATGTGTTGCTCAATCGTGCGCTGGACTTGAAGATGGATAATGCCGGCAGAAACAGTTGCCGCGGCACCATCACCTATAACGGTTGGGACGAGTTCCTGCAGAGCAATTGCGTGTGGCTGATGCCGTGGGTGGAGTTGGATACGGCGAGCGACGTCGCGAACTATCGCCGCTTTCTGGAAGGCTATTCTTCTGATCAACAACGCGCCGGCCGTTTCGGCTGGGCGCCGAACGTGCGCTTGCCGGATGTCATGAAATGGCTTGAGGTGCAGCACGTCGTGCCGCCAGAAAGCCGCATTTCGTTGATCGTCGCGATGTGCTTCTTCGTTATCTGCCTGGTCAATACGATCGGATTGCTGCTGGCGAAATTCCTGCGCCGTGCCGGCGAGATCGGTGTGCGCCGCGCGCTTGGAGCCACGCGGCATGAAATCTATGCGCAATACCTGATCGAGGCCGCAGCGGTCGGATTGGCCGGAGGGCTGCTGGGATTGCTGTTGACCATAGGCGGCATGTCCGGCGTGGGACTGTTGTTCGAGCCGGAAATTGCACGGCTTGCCCATGTGGATTTTTCGCTTATTGGCCTGACTTTCGCGGTGGCGATTCTCGCCACGGTAGCGGCAGCGTTCTATCCGGCTTGGCGTGCTGCGCAGGTGCAGCCGGCGTGGCAACTGAAATCCAACTAAGGCGAGGGAGCATTCATGCATATACAACCCATACTCGCCGCCTTGCGACGCCATAAAGCAGGCACGATCCTGATTGCGCTGCAGATTGCGTTGACGCTCGCGATCGTCTGCAACTCGCTATTCATCATTCATCAGCGCCTGGCACGCATGGACGAGCCGAGCGGTGTCGATGAACCGAATCTGTTCGTGATCGCCAATCTGTGGGGAGAGCAGTACTCCACGCAGGAGACGTTGGAGAGAATCCAGACAGATCTGGCTACGCTGCGCCAAGTGCCCGGCGTGCAGGACGTGACCCCCAGCAACCAATATCCATTCAAGGGCGGCGGCTGGGATAACTTGATCACCATGACGCCGGACCAGCGCGCGGAAACGACCGACGCTTCGTATTTCACCGGCGACGAGCATTTTCTCGACACGCTCGGCGTCAAGCTGATTGCCGGGCGCAATTTCCAGGCGGACGAAGTGCAGAGCCGCGGCATGCGCGAAAAAATGACGCCTTCGGTGGCGGTGATCAGCAAACCGTTGGCCGACAAGCTGTATCCCCATGGCGATGCGCTCGGCAAGCATTTCTATGCGATGACCAGCGCGCCCATCACCATCATCGGCATCGTGGACATCCTGCAGCGGTCCGACGTAAGCACCTGGAGCGCGCCCTACGCCGGTGAATCGATGGTGGTGCCCATTCGCCTGGCCATGCAATGGGGCGGGTATTACATCGTGCGCACCGGGCCGGGTCAGCTTGCTGCCGCCATGCGCGCAGCACCGAAGGCGCTATATGCGGAAAACCGCATGCGCATGATCGATCCCAAGGATGGTGTGCTCAGCTTTGCCGAAGTTCGCCGTCGCGCCTTCGAGCGCGATCGCGGCATGGCGCTCCTGATGGGCATCATCTGCGTGGTGCTGCTGGCCATCACCGCGGCCGGCATCGTGGGGCTCACCAGCTTCTGGGTCGGTCAACGGCGGCGGCAGATTGGCGTGCGCCGCGCACTGGGCGCCACGCATCGCGACATCCTCAGCTACTTCATGACGGAAAACCTGCTGATCAGCCTGGCTGGCGTGGCGATCGGCGTGCTGCTGACCTTCGGCCTCAACCTGTGGCTGGTCACGCGTTTCACCTTGGGCATCTTGCCGCTGACCTACGTACTGGGTGGCATCGTGATCTTGCTGCTGCTGGGGCAGGGCGCGGTGTTTGCGCCGGCGCTACGCGCATCGCGTGTGCCGCCGATCGAAGCGACGCGGCCGGCATGAGCAGACCTTTACTTTCACGCGCGGTAGGTAGGTTGGGCTGCGAACCCCAACATCGACACGCCCGCGCAGCCCAGTGTTGGGGTTTGCACCCCAGCCTACGCGATGCATCGACCTGCGAGGAAAGCACGTGAGCGGCATGCTGGCCTACTATCTCCGCCTTGGCGTGCGCAGCCTGCGCCGCAATCCGGTGCTTACCGCGTTGATGGTGCTGGCCATCGGCATCGGCGTGGCCTCGTCGATGACCACGTATGCGGTGTTTCGCGCGGTATCCGCCAATCCCATGCCGGATAAGTCATCGCGGCTGTTCGTGCCGCAGATCGATCCGTGGGGACCACAGGCTCGCGCCGATGGTAGCGACGTGCCGGATGCACTTACCTACACGGATGCGATGGCGCTGATGCGCGATCGCAAAGGTGAGCGGCAAACGGCGATCTATCCGGTGAGCTACACCTTGATACCGGGGGATGTTTCGCGTGAACCGTTTCATGTCAATGGCTACGCGGCTTATGCCGATTTCTTCCCGATGTTCGAGGCGCCGTTCGCGTATGGAAACGGCTGGGATCATGCGCAGGACGATGCGCATGCGGCGGTAGTGGTGATCAGCAGCCAGTTGAATCAACAACTGTTTGGCGGCGCCGACAGCGTCGGCCGCACTCTGCGGCTGGACGATCACGACTATCGGATCGTCGGGGTCATGGCGAACTGGAATCCTCGGCCGCGTTTCTACGACGTCAACAATGACGATGCCTTCAACGATCCGCCGGATTTCATTCTGCCGTTCACGCATGCGGTGGATACGCACACCGACACCAGCGGCAACGATCGTTGCAGCGGCACGACCGGGCGCGATCCTGGCTGGGACGGCTGGCTGCGCTCCGGTTGTGCGTGGGTATCGTTCTGGGTTGAGCTGCCGGACGGTGCTGCTGCGCAGGCGTACCGCAGTTATCTGCAAGGCTATGCAGCCGAACAGCAACGAGCCGGGCGCTTCCATTGGCCGCCCAATGTCGCGTTGCTCGATCTCACCCAATGGATGCAGTACGAGCAGGTGGTGCCGCCGGCAACGCGCATATCCCTGCTGCTGTCGTTGGGTTTCTTTTTGGTGTGCCTGGTAAACACGGTGGGTTTGCTGCTGGCGAAGTTCATGCGCCGCGCCGGCGAAATCGGTGTGCGTCGCGCATTGGGCGCATCGCGTCGCGAGATATGGCTGCAGTTTCTGGCCGAGGCGGCCATGGTCGGTGTTGCCGGTGGCGTGGGGGGGCTGTTGTTGACTGGTGTCGGCATGCTGAGTGTCGGGCTGGTGTTTGATCCGGACATCGCTCGCCTCGCGCATATGAGCGCAAGCCTGATGGGCCTGACGCTGTTGTGTGCACTGGTGGCGACGGTTGTCGCGGCGTTCTATCCCACCTGGCGCGCGGCACACGTGCAACCGGCATGGCAGCTGAAATCCAACTGAGGCGATGACGATGCAGATTGGACCCGTACTCGCCGCACTTCGCCACCACAAGGCCGGCGCCTTGCTGATCGCAGCGCAAATTGCACTGACCTTGGCGATCGTCTGCAACGCCCTGTTTATCGTCCACGAACGGCTGGCGCACCTGTCGCAGTCGACCGGCATCGACGAATCCAGCTTGCTGGTGATCGGCAACGAGTGGGCCGGCAAGCCGGATGCGGACCAGATAGCATCGCTGATGGCCGCGGACCTGGACACGCTGCGCAGAGTGCCGGGTGTGGCGAATGTCTATGCCACCAACAGCTTTCCGCTGGCCAACGGTGGCAACGCCTTGGGCATGGGGCATACACCGGATAAATTGAGCTACGTCAGCATCACGGCCAACTACTTCGCCGACGAGAACACGCTATCCACGTTGGGTTTGAAGCTGGTGGAAGGGCGCAATTTTCGCGCTGACGAGATCGGCACGCTCGACGGCAAGGGCTATGTGCATCCTGCTGTCGTGATCATCACGCGCGCGCTGGCCGCGCGGATGTTTCCGCACGAATCGGCCATCGGTAAGCCTGTCTACATCAGTGCCACCCCAAGCATCGTGATTGGCGTGGTCGAGCGCATGCGTACGCCCTGGGTGGACAACGGCATGGCCAAATGGGCGGACTGCTCCACGTTGGTGCCGTATCGCCGGCTTACACTGATCACGCAATACGTGGTGCGCGTGCAACCGGGCCAGCTTGAAGACGTCCGTCATCGCGTACGCGCTGCCTTGTATGCCGCCAACCGCATGCGCGTCATCAGTCCCAAGGATGGCGTGCGCACATTTGCGCAGGTGCGCGAAACGGCCTATCGCGACGACCGCGGCATGGCGATTCTGATGAGCGGCATCAGCGCCGTATTGCTGCTGATTACCGGCGCCGGCATCGTTGGGTTGAGCAGCTTCTGGGTCGGCCAGCGCCGCAAACAGATTGGCGTGCGGCGCGCGCTTGGCGCCACGCGGCACGACATTCTCAGTTACTTCCTTACCGAAAACCTGCTGATTGCCGTCGGCGGCGTGGTGATGGGCGGCGTGCTGGCCATCGGGCTGAATCTCTGGCTGATGAAGCAATTCGAAATGGATCGGCTTGGCGCAGGTTACGTATTGGCCGGGGTCGCGGCGTTGTTGCTGCTGGGGCAGGGCGCCGTGTTGGCGCCGGCTCTACGTGCATCCCGCGTGCCACCGGTGGAGGCAACGCGATCCGTATGAATAGTCATGCGTTTGAGTGGAGCGTACCGCTGATTGCTATGAAAGGCGGTTCCCTCCCCTGCTTGCAGGGGAGGGCCAGGGTCAATGCTCCGAACTTAAGGTTTTGTCATCCGCCACAGAACCCAAACCCGTCATTCCAGCGAAAGCTGGTACGCGGGGAGAGCACATGGACGTGCTCGGCTTTGAGGAGCGAGGAATTCAGTGCCTTTCGGCTAAAAAGTCGCTGGATTCCAGCTTTCGCTGGAATGACGAACGAGAGTTTATGGCGGTTGAAGACCCTTAGGTTCGGAGCATTGAGGCTAAGGGTGGGGTGCGAGCGGAGCGAGCGGCGGGGACGTGACGTTGCCGCCACGCATATCCGGGCGACATTTAGCTGCGCGCTAAAGCACAAGCAACGCCACTCCCCCCTGCCGTTGCAGGGGGAGGGGGCTGATCACTGCAAGCACAAACATCAATGGAAACACCACGCTCCATAGCAAAGGGCAGCGTTTCAGGCATACGGATGTTCAACAAGAACGGGGAGGCAACACATGTTTGGTTATTACCTTGATCTGGCGATAAGAAGCCTGAAAAGAAGTCCCGGGCTGACCGCGTTGATGATCCTGATCGTCGCCTTCGGTGTAGGGGCATCCATGACCAGCTACTCGGTGTTCCGCGCCGTGTCGGGCGATCCGATTCCGTGGAAATCATCGCGGCTGTTCGTGCCGCAGATCGACATGTGGGGACCGAAAGGCCGCCTCGACTCGACCAACGACAACGAGCCGCCGAATGCGATGGATTATCTGGACGCGATCGCCTTGATGCGCGATCACCGCGCCAAGTATCAGTCGGCGATGTATGCAGTGTCGCCGTCGATCGTCCCGCCTGATGCCCACATGCATCCGGTCAACGTCGGCGGGCATGCGGTCTATAGCGAGTTCTTCGCGATGCTGGACGTGCCGTTCAAGTACGGCAGTGCCTGGAGCGCCGATGGCGATGCTCAGCGCGCGGCGGTGGTGGTAATCAACGCCAAGCTCAACCAGAAATTGTTCGGCGGCAACAACAGCGTCGGCAAGACGCTCGACATCGATGGCAAGGACTATCGCATCGTCGGCGTGCTGGATAACTGGAATCCCAAGCCGACGTACTTCGACGTGGTCAATACCGGCGGGTTCACCTCCGACCAGGAGGACATCTTCGTGCCCTTCACTCGCGCCATCGACGTCGGCATGCCGAACAATGGCAACACCAACTGTTCGGAGATTCCGAAGGGTTCGGGTTTCGTCGGTTTGCAGCAGTCGTCCTGCGTGTGGATTTCCTACATGGTGCAGTTGGACGACAAGGCCGCCGTCACGGCATACAGGAATTATCTGGACGGCTATTTCAACGACCAGAAGGCAGCCGGACGATTCAACTGGCCCTTGAACAACCGCTTGCGCGATCTGCCGGCGTGGCTGGAATCGCAACACGTGGTGCCGAGCGACACCAAGATATCGCTGGTGGTGGCGCTGGGCCTCTTGGTGGCATGCCTGGTGAACACGGCGGGCCTGCTGCTGGCCAAGTTCCTGCGCCGCAGCGGCGAGATCGGTGTGCGCCGCGCATTGGGTGCGCCGCGTTTGGCCATCTATACGCAGTTCCTGATCGAAGCGGGCATGGTGGGTTTCACCGGCGGCGTGCTCGGCCTGCTGCTGACCTGGGTCGGCATCCACGGCATCAGCTGGGTCTTGCCCAAGGAAATCGCCTCACTGGCGCGGGTCGACGTCAGCCTGCTGGCGCTCACCCTGGCCGTGGCGGTGATCGCCACCATGCTGGCCGGGCTGTATCCCACCTTCCGCGCCTCGCGCGTGCAGCCTGCGCTGCAGCTGAAAACCAATTGAGGAGAGGCTGCCATGTCCTTGCATCCCATGATCGCGGCATTGCGCAAACACAAGGCTGGCGTGGTGCTGATCGCGCTGCAGATCGCCTTGACGCTGGCCATCGTCTGCAACGCCATCTTCATCATCTACGCGCGCATCCAGAACGTGCAGCGTCCGACCGGCTTGGATGAAAACAACCTCTTCCTGATCACCCAGCAATGGGTGGGCGCGCCGAGCGGCGACGATCCGGCCAGCATCCAGAAGCTGGACGCCATGCTCAAGGAAGATATCAACGCGCTGCGCGCGATGCCGGATGTTGAATCCGTCACGCCGATCAATTCCGTGCCGCTGTTTCAATCGAGCTGGAACGGCGCGATGTCGTTGAAACCGGGCGCAGAGCTGCGTGCCGGCAACGCGCGTACCACTTACTACTTCGGCGACGAAAGCCTGATGAAGACACTGGGCCTGCATTTGATCGCCGGGCGCAACTTCACGGCGGCCGATGTGACCAACAAGGGCTTTCGCGATCCTACCGAAGCGAATCTGGTAATCGTCACCAAGGCGCTGGCGGACAAGTTGTATCCGCATGGCGATGCGGTCGGCAAAGTGGTTTATCTGGACGGCGCCAGCACGCCCAGTACGATCATCGGCGAAGTCGAGCGCTTGCAGGTGCCTTCCGTCAGCAGCTGGGCCAGCAGTTTCGTGTGGAACTCCACCATCGAACCGGTGCGCCTGAACGCCAACTTCTCGCGCTATGCCGTGCGCACCAAGCCGGGCCGGCTCGATGCCGTGATGCGCCAGATACCGTCGACGTTGTACGGCGTCAATCCGATGCGCGTGCTCGATGACGACAGCGTCAAGTCGTTCAAGGACATTCGCGCCGAAGCGTATCGCGCCGATATCGGCATGGCCGCGTTGATGGGCGTGATCTGCTTGATCCTGCTGGCCGTCACCGCTGCCGGCATCGTGGGCCTCACCAGTTTCTGGGTCGGCCAGCGCCATCGCCAGATCGGCGTACGCCGTGCACTCGGGGCGCGCAAGATCGACATCCTGCATTACTTCCAGCTGGAGAACCTGATGATCGCCGGCGGTGGTGCGCTGGTCGGCATTGCCCTGGCGGTGGGATTGAACCGTCTGCTGATGAGCAAGTTCGAGATGGACAGCATGCCGGTCTACTACGTGCTGGTCGGGCTGGCCGTGGTGGTCGTGCTGGGGCAGATCGCGGTGTTCGTGCCGGCGCGGCGTGCGTCGAACGTGCCGCCGGTAGTGGCGACGCGCTCGGCGTGACGCGGACCTAGGCAGGGGAAACGGGATGCTGGGCTACTACTTCGATCTGGCGCTGCGCAGTTTCAAGCGCAACAAGGTGCTCACCGCATTGATGGTGATCACCTTGGCGCTTGGCATTGGCGCATCCATGACGACGCTGACCTTGCTGCGATTGCTGTCCGGCGATCCGCTGCCGCAAAAGAGCGCGCAGTTGTTTTACGTGCAGCTTGATCCGTATCCCAAGGACCATCCGTTCTCGCGCAGCGGCAAGCTGCCCTGGCTGACGAGCTACACCGATGCCATGAATCTGCTGCATGCGCATCGGGCCGAACATCAGGCTGCGATGGCCATGACCAAGGTCAAGCTGGCGCCCACCACTACGCAACAGCATCCCTTTTTCAGTACGGGCGTGATGGCGACGGCGGATTTCTTCAACATGTTCGATGCGCCGTTCCACTACGGCAGTGGATGGAGCGCCGCGGACGATCAAGGCCGCGCCAAGGTGGTGGTGATCGCCGATGACCTCAACGATCAGTTGTTCGGCGGCGCCAATAGCGTGGGCCGCAGCTTGCGCATCAACGATCAGGATTTCCGCATCATCGGCGTGCTGCGGCATTGGGCGCCGCAGCCGCGCTTCTATTCGTTGTATCTGGGCGGCCCCAGCTACGGCAAGGGCGAAGCGGTGTTCCTGCCATTGCAATCGGCAAGAGCCGCGGGCATGGATCCGATCAACCTCATGTCTTACGCGGTGGGTGACAAGCAGGAGCTGGAAAACTCGGCGAGCATCTGGTTGGGGCTATGGGTGCAATTGCCGCATGCGCAAGCGGTCTCCGCGTATCGATCCTTTCTCGCCGGCTATGCCCAGCAACAGGTTGCGTTGGGGCGTTTCCAACGGTCGCGTTATGGTTTGTCCGGTTTGATGCAATGGCTCGACAGCCAGCAGGTGGTGCCCGATAACGTGCGTCTTCAGACCGGTCTCGCCTTCAGCTTTCTGCTGATCTGCATGGTGAACACGGTGGGTTTGCTGCTGGCAAAATGTCTGCGCCGTTCCGGCGAGATCGGCGTAAGGCGAGCGATGGGTGCTTCGCGCAAGGCGATCTTTGCACAATTCATGGCCGAGGCCGGGTTGATCGGGCTGGTCGGTGGTGCACTGGGTTTGGTGTTTGCGTTGTTCGGCTTGTGGTGCATCCGCCAACAGCCCGCTGAATACGCCAGCGTGGCGCATCTTAACGAGACCATGTTCTTGTGCATCTTTGCCGTGGCGATGGTGGCAAGCCTTGTCGCCGGCATTTTCCCAGCGTGGCGCGCGTGCATCGTGGCGCCCGCCCCGCAACTGAAATCGACCTGAGGATCGCGCATGGAAATCCGTCCGATTCTCGCCAGCCTGCACAAGCATCGCATTCCCGCCTTGCTTATCGTGTTGGAGATCGCGCTCGCTTGCGCCGTGTTATGCAATGCCGTGTTCATGGTCGCGCAAAGCGTGATCGACGGCCACGCGCCGAACGCCATGGACGAGCAAGGCACTTCGATCGTCCATATCGGTGGGCTGGATAACCGCCTGGCTGCCGATAGCGTCTCGCGCGATCTGGGCGCGCTCGGTGCGCTGCCCGGCGTGAAGGCCGTGGCGTCCATCAGCGATATTCCGTTGGGGCTGGAGGCCAGGTTCGATGGCTTCACCAACGCACCGGATGCGGATGGCCAGGTCAACAGCTCGGTCTATCTGATCAGCAAGGGCGCCGAGCAGGCGCTCGGATTGCAACTGCTGCAAGGGCGCTATTTCACCGCCGAGGAATACGCGCAGGGTGAATTGCTGCCGAGCCATCAATCGAGCAGTCATGTCGTGCTGATCAATCAAAGCGATGCCAGGCGCTGGTGGCCGGGACAGAGCGCATTGGGGCGGCAGATCTACAGCGGCGGCAGCGCCTGGACAGTGATCGGTGTGATTGCCGATGTGATCGCGCAGGATCCGAGCTTTGCCGGTGTGGCCGGCAAATATTCCGGTGTGTTCTTTCCGCAACGCCCCAGCGCCGAGTTGAACAACTATGTGCTGCGCAGCGATCCCGCGGATCGCGATCGCGTTTTGCAGCAGGCCATGCAAACACTCGGCAAGCTGGAGCCAGGCGCCGTATTGGAAGGGAAAACCTTCACCGACATGCGCGCGGATTATTTTGCCGGCAGCCGCAACCTGGCCTGGATGCTGGTGCTGGTTTGCGTGGTGATGCTGGCGGTAACGGCATTGGGCATCGTCGGCCTTACCAGTTTCTGGGTGGGCCAGCGCCGCAAGCAGATCGGCATACGCCGCGCCGTCGGCGCTTCGTATGGGCAGATACTCGCTTACTTCCAGACCGAGAATTTTCTGCTGAGCACCGCAGGAGTATTGCTGGGTCTGGTGCTGGCCTTCGGCATCAACATCTATCTCATGCGTCATTACGAAGTGGACCGCATGCCTTGGTATTACCTGGGCGGCGGTGCGGCGGCGTTATGGCTGCTCGGCCAATTGGCCGTGCTCGGTCCGGCCCTGCGTGCCGCATCGGTGCCGCCGGTGGAAGCAACGCGGACGGTATAGGGAGAGGCACATGTTCGCTTACTACCTGGATATGGCGATACGCAGCCTGCGGCGCAACAAGGTGCTGACCGGGCTGATGGTGCTCGCCATCGCCATGGGCATTGGTGCAAGCATGACCACGCTGACGGTATTGCACGTGCTATCCGGCGATCCGCTGCCCGGGCGCAGCGCTTCGCTGTATTACCCGCAGATCGATCCGCGCGACATGGCCGACTACGGGCCGACCGTCGAGCCGCCGGACCAGGTCAGCTGGATCGATGGCATGTATCTCTTGAACGCAAGACGCGCCACGCGGCAGGCGCTGATGACCGGTGGCATGGTGCCGCTGCAACCGGCGCAATCGAGCATCTATCCGTTCCACGCGATGGCGCTGTACACCTCGGCGGATTTCTTTCCGATGTTCGACGTACCGTTTCAATACGGCAATGCCTGGGGTTCGGCCGAGGACGACAGCAAGGCGCGCGTGGTGGTGATCAGCGCAAAGTTGAACGACAAACTGTTCGGCGGACAGAACAGCGTGGGCAAGACATTGCGGCTGCAGGAAACCGCTTTCCGCATCATCGGCGTGCTCGGTGCCTGGCATCCGCAACCACACTTTTATCAGATCTACATGGGCAGCTATGCCGATGACGAGGATGTCTTCCTGCCTTTGTCGACCTCGCGCGACCTGCGCATGGACCACGCCGGCAACACCGATTGCTGGGGCAACGGCGGTGGCGACAACAACACGCTGGAACATGCGCCTTGCGTGTGGCTGCAGTTCTGGGTGCAGCTCGACACGCCGCAGCAAGCAACGGCTTATAAGGATTTTCTGCTGCATTACTCGCAGGAGCAACACACAGCGGGGCGATTCCTGCGGCCACCCAACGTACGCTTGCGCAACGTGATGCAGTGGCTGGATTACCAGCAGGTGGTGCCTAGCGATACGCGCCTGCAGGTGTGGCTGGCATTGGGTTTTCTGGTGGTGTGCCTGGTCAATACCGTGGGCTTGATGCTGTCCAAGTTCATGCGCCGCGCCGGCGAACTGGGCGTGCGCCGCGCCTTGGGTGCATCGCAGCGCGCGCTGTTCGGGCAATTGCTGATGGAATCGGGCGTGGTGGGCGTGGTCGGCGGCACGCTCGGGTTGGTACTGGCCTTGTTCGGCCTGTGGCTGGTACGCCAGCAGCCGACGGATTACGCCAGGTTGGCGCATATGGATGCACGCATGCTGCTGGCTACGTTTGCGCTTGCCGTCTGCGCCAGTTTGCTGGCTGGTTTATTGCCGGCCTGGCGCGCATGCCGGATCACACCGGCGCTGCAATTGAAGGCGAACTGACATGGACATCAAGCCCATTTTCACGACGCTCGCACGCCACAAATTGACGGTGTTCCTGCTGATCGCGCAAATCGCGCTCACGTGCGCCATCGTTTGCAATGCCGTATTCCTGATCAGCCAGCGCCTGGAACGCATGGCGGTGCCCAGTCACATTGCCGAGCACGAGCTTGTCTACATGCAGCTGGCCTTCATCGGCGCGCATCCCGATGCGATGGCGCGCACGGAGGCCGATCTTGCGGCGTTGCGGGAGGTGCCGGGCGTAAAGTCGGCCATGATCATCAATCATCTGCCGATGAGCGGGTCTTCCTCCAACTCCAGCTTGTGGCTCGATCCACGGCAACAGATGGAAACGATGGACGCTACGCAGTACTTCGGCGAAAACCTGCTCCCTACGCTGGGTTTGCAGCTGGAATCGGGACGCGAGTTCAGCCCCGAGGAATACCGCGATCTCGACAAGATCGACAAGGCGCTGCAAACCGGCGATATGAAAGAAATCCCGTCGTCGGTCCTGATCACACGCGCCGTCGCCAACCGCTTGTGGCCGGGACAGAATCCGCTCGGCAGGCAGGTCTACATCGGGCGCAACTTTGCGCTGACGGTGGTTGGCGTGGTGAAGGGCCTCGTGCGCCCGAACTTGCTGGAGCGAGGGGCGCAATACAGCCTGATCCATCCCGTGCGCTTGTCGATGTCGGCAGGTGCGTATTACGTCGTGCGCTGCGCGCCGCAGGATCGCGAGCGCGTGTTGAAGGCAGCGTTGGACAAGCTCCACGACCTTGATCCTAATCGCATCGTGCTCGATAGCGGTACCTGGGATCAGCTGCGCTACAACTTCTTTCGCAACGATCGCGCGATGGCGGGCATCCTGCTGGGTGTCTGCCTGGCGCTGCTGGTCGTGACGGCGCTGGGCATCGTGGGTCTTGCCAGCTTCTGGGTGTCGCAGCGCAATCGCAGCATCGGCGTGCGTCGTGCGTTGGGCGCGACGCGCGGCAATATCCTGCATTACTTCCAGACCGAGAATTTCCTGCTCACCACCATCGGCATCGTGCTCGGCATGGTGCTGGCTTATGGCATCAATCTGTTTCTGATCGTGCATTACGAACTGCCACGCCTGCCGTTCACTTACCTGCCGGTGGGTGCGCTGCTGCTGTGGTGCCTGGGGCAGGCGGCGGTGCTTGGCCCGGCTTTGCGCGCGGCGGCGGTACCGCCGGTGGTGGCGACGCGATCCGTCTGAGGAGCGAGCATGTTCGGTTATTACCTGGACTTGGCAGTACGCAGCCTGCGGCGTAACAAGGTGCTGACCGGCCTGATGGTGCTTGCCATCGCGCTGGGTATCGGCGCGTGCATGACAACGCTTACCGTGCTGCACGTGCTTTCCGGCGATCCGCTGCCGGACCGTAGCGGATCGCTGTATTACCCGCAGATTGACCCGCGCGACATGCAGGCTTATACGCCGGGCATCGAACCGCCGGGGCAATTGACGTGGATCGACGGCATGGCCCTGCTGCGTGCGAAACGTGCGACACGTCAGGCGCTGATGAGCGGCGGCATGGTGCCGTTGCAGCCGCCGCAATCGAACATCGATCCGTTTCACGCCACGGCGCGCTACACCACCGCCGATTTCTTCCCGATGTTCGGTGTGCCGTTCCAGTACGGCAGTAGCTGGGGCGATGCGGAGGATGCAGGCAAGGCGCGCGTGGCGGTGATCAGCGCCGAACTCAACGACAAGCTGTTTGGCGGCAACAACAGCGTGGGTAAGACCTTGCGCCTGCAGGAAGCCGATTTCCGCATTATCGGCGTGCTCGGCGATTGGCGGCCCAATCCGCACTTCTATGATTTGAACATGGGCGCTTATGCCGATTACGAGCAGGTGTACGTGCCGTTGTCGACGTCGCGCGATCTGCACATGGAACGGGACGGCTCCATGGATTGCTGGGGCGATGGCGCAGGCGATCAGGCGCATCTTGAGCAGGAGAACTGCATGTGGCTGCAGTTCTGGGTGGAGCTGGATACGCCCGCAAGCGTGGCGGCTTACAAGAGCTTTCTGGAGCACTATTCGGATGACCAGCGCGCTGCGGGCCGCTTCGCACGGCCCAACAACGTGCGGCTGCGCAACCTGATGCAGTGGCTGGATGCCAACCAGGTAGTGCCCAGCGATACGCGCCTTCAAGCATGGCTGGCGCTGGGCTTTCTGGTGGTTTGCCTGGTCAATACGGTGGGCTTGATGCTGGCCAAGTTCATGCGCCGCGCGGGCGAGCTTGGGGTACGCAGGGCTTTGGGCGCTTCGCGGCGCACCTTGTTCGGGCAGTTGTTGTTGGAATCGGGTGTCGTCGGTCTGGTAGGCGGTCTGCTGGGTTTGCTGCTGGCATTGTTCGGACTCTGGCTGGTACGCCAGCAACCGTCGGATTACGCCAAGTTGGCGCACATGGATTCGGTGATGTTGCTGGCAACCTTTGTGATCTCGGTGCTGGCAAGCATGCTGGCTGGGCTGTTACCTGCCTGGCGTGCGTGCCGCATTGCTCCCGCACTGCAATTGAAGGCGCAATGAGATGGATATCCGGCCGATACTCTTTACCCTGCGCCGGCACAAGCTGACCTGCTGCCTGCTGGTTCTGCAAATTGCCTTCACCTGCGCCATCGTGTGCAACACGATCTTCCTCATCAGCCAGCGACTGGACCTTATGCGTGTATCCAGCGGGGTTGCCGAGCAGGAACTGGTGTACGTGCAGATGGCCTATATCGGCAGCCGCCCGGATGAGAAGGCACGTGCCGCCGTGGATGTGGCCGCCTTGCAGTCGATTCCCGGCGTGAAGTCGGCAACGCTGGCCAATGAGCTTCCGTTCGACAACGGATCGGACAACTCGGATGTGCGAACGGATCTTGCCCAGCGCATGCCTGTTCTCAAGGCTTCGCAATACTTCGGCGAGAACCTGGCGCACACGCTGGGTGTGCGGATCGTGGAAGGGCGCGATTTACGTCCCGAGGAATACGTGGATCTGTCAGACGCGTTCACGCTGCTGGCTGCCAAGCAATACGACAAGCTGCCGAAAGTCGCGCTGATCACGCGAGCCATGGCCGACCGCTTGTGGCCGGGGCAGAGCCCGCTCGGCAAACGGTATTACGTGGGGAAAAACATTTCGTTCACCGTGGTAGGCGTGATAGCCAGCCTGATCAGGCCGGGTCAGGATCGGCTTGATGCAAGCGTTCAATACAGTTCGGTTTGGCCGCTACGCTTGACGCTGATCCAGGGCTCCTTTCTCATCCGCTGCGCATCGCAGGATCGCGATCGCGTGCTGCGTGCCGCGGTCGACAAGCTCAAGGCGCTGGATCCCAACCGCATCGTGCTGGACAAAGGCACGATGGAGCAGCACCGGCGCGACTTCTTCCAGAACGACCGCGCGATGGCTGGCATTCTGGTCGGCATCTGCATCGCCTTGCTGATCGTGACCGCACTGGGCATCGTCGGTCTTGCCAGTTTCTGGGTCGCGCAACGCAACCACAGCATCGGCGTACGTCGCGCGCTGGGCGCGACGCGCGGCAACATCCTGCACTATTTCCAAACCGAAAATTTCCTGCTCACTACCATGGGCATCGCATTGGGCATGGTGCTGGCATACGGCATCAATCTGTTCCTGATCGTGCATTACGAATTGCCGCGCTTGCCGGCGATTTATTTTCCGGTGGGCGCGCTTTTGCTGTGGTGTCTGGGGCAGGCGGCGGTGCTGGGACCGGCTTTGCGCGCGGCGGCGGTGCCGCCGGTGGTGGCGACACGATCGGTATGAAGGCATCACCGTTTTAGTTACTTGCGACAAGGGTGAGGAGTGGCGTTGTCTATGGTGGGATACAGCATGGAACTGGCCTGGCGTGGCCTGCGTCGTTATCCAAAAACCACGGCATTGGCCGTGCTGACGGTGGCGATCGGCCTGGCTGCGAGCATGACGACCATGGCGCTGTTGCACATGCTTTCAGCGGATCCCTTGCCTGGACGAAGCCAGCATCTGTATCTCGCATGGTTCGATGCGGTGCAGGCCAAGCCGCAGACGTACACCTCCCTCGATAACGATTGGGCCACCTACGACTACAAGCGCCTGAAGACAGCGGACGCCGAGGCGTTGCTGGCGGCGCACAAAGGAACGCTGCAAGCGGCGGTTGCCGATCTGGATGCGCAAGTGGAAGGCGATCACGGGGAACCCTCCAACGAACACGTGTTGGCCACGAGCAGCGATTTCATGCCGATGTTTGGCGTGGCATTGCGCGATGGGCGCCATTGGACCGCGGCAGAAGATGCCGCACGCGCGCCCGTCGCGGTGATCGATAGCGAACTGGCGCAAAAACTGTTTGATACCACGAAGGCTGTCGGGCGAGTGGTGCAGATCAAGCACCATGCCTTTCGCATCATCGGTGTCAGCCAGCCTTATTCGCCGCAGCCGCATTTCTATGGTTTGAATGCCTGGACTTTCAGCGGCAGCGATCGCGAAAGCATCTTCGTGCCTTTGGGGGCTGCCATGGATGCGGGCCTCGCCGCGTCCAGCACGGATGGCTGCGATGACGTCACGGAAAAGAGCAAGCAATACATCGCCGTTGATCCCGTGCATTGCGAATGGCTGGCCGATTGGGTGCAGCTGGATACGGCGCAGGATGTGGCGGCATACCGTAGCTTTCTGGATCACTACGCCATGCAGCAACAAAGCGCTTTGGCAAGTTATGGCAAGAAACCGCAATGGCGGCTGTTGAGCGTGCAGCAATGGCTGACGCTGCAGAACGCGATACCGGATAACGTGCGGCTTAACGTCTGGCTGGCCGGTTCGTTCCTGCTGCTGTGCATGGTGAATGTGGCCGGCTTGCTGGCAGCGAAGTTCATGCGCCGCGGCGTGGAAGTGGGCATTCGGCGCGCGTTGGGTGCGTCGCGGCGCGCCGTGATGTTGCATCACTTGCTGGAGGCCGGCATGGTTTGTCTGCTTGGCGGCGTCTTGGCGTGGCCGCTCACGCTGCTGGGGCTGAGCCTGTTGCGCATGCAGGATCAGGGCTTCACCGACCTGGCGCGGCTCGATGTAGTGATGTTCGCAGGACTCTTTGCGCTCGCCCTTGGTGTCGGCGTGCTGGTGGGGCTGTTGCCATCGTGGCGGGTGTCGCTGGTGCAGCCCGGCTTGCAAGTCAAAAGCGCCTGAGGACATGCCTATGCGGATCATCCTGGCTCCTTTGCGTCGACATGGCTTGATGCCTGCACTGGTGCTGCTGCAGGTGGCGCTGGCCTGCGCCATTCTGTGCAACGTCTTGTTCCTGGCGTGGCAGCGCTTGCAGCCGATGCTGGCACCGAGTGGTGTCGATGCCGACAACCTGATCCTGGTGGATAACCTGGCCGCGCAAGGGCGAACCTACACGGCGGCCGAATCGGTCGCGGGAGAAGAAGCGTTGCGTGCGGTGCCGGGCGTACGCGCCGCTTCATCCGGCTTCGGTTTGCCGATGGTGAGTATCGCCTCGCTTATGGTGAATCTGCAGGGCCCGACGCATGCCGCGGTGAGCGTCAACGCGTTCTTTGGCAAAGACCTGGTGCAGACGCTGGGACTGCAAATGGAGGCAGGGCGTGACTTTCTGCCCAGCGAGTATCGACCGTGGGGTTTGGGTGCCAGCAATGGCCCTAATTCAGACTGGGACACCGGCGCGACGCAGCCGATCATCATCACGCAGGCCCTGGCCGATAAATTGTTTGGCGCAACGCCTGCGGTGGGGCAATGGCTGCATGACCCGGATTCAAACGACAAGAGCGATCACGGCTATGAAGTGGTCGGTGTCGTCAAGCATTTGCTGCGCAACGAAGTTGGATTGGCCACGGATGGGCGCGCGGATTACACCGTGCTGCTCGCCCGTAATATCGGCAATACGGCCATGTTGAGCTACGCGGTGCGCGTCAATCCGGCCATGCGCGACATCGCACTGAAGGGCGTGAAAAATGCGATCAAGCGCCAATTCGGCGGCGCGACCGCCGGCGGCGCACGGGCACGCGTGGAGACTTATAACCAGAAACGCGACAGCGCTTTCAAGAATTCCCGCGCAGCGTTATGGCTGCTGCTGGGCATGGTGCTGGCGATCGTGGTCGTCACCCTGGTCGGCATCATGGGCCTCACCGGTTTCTGGGTGCAGCGCCGTACGCGGCAGATCGGCATACGTCGTGCGCTTGGCGCACGACGTGCACACATACTGGGTTATTTCCTGGCGGAAAACCTGTTGATCGTCAGCGCGGGCATCGTTCTGGGCATGGCGCTCGCCTATGCCGGCAACATTCTGCTGATGCACTACTACGAGCTGCCGCATTTGCCTTGGACGTATCTGCCGGTAGGTGCCGCCGTGATGCTGGCGATTGGGCAGGTTGGTGTGCTGGCGCCGGCATTGCGTGCGGCGGCGGTGCCGCCGGTGGTGGCGACGCGATCTGTATGAGCGATTCGATGTACCGTACTGACTCTTTCTTGCAGGAGCCCAACCGCCGATGAGCACATGGCTTCGCGTTTCCCTGCTGGCGATTTGCGCGGCAGGCCTGCTTCCTGGATTCCCCGTGCGCGCGCATGGCGCACTCGACGATGCGCGCCAGGTGGTGGTCGTCACCACCGCCGACTGGAACAGCGTGAGCGGCATGCTGCAGCGGTTTGAACGCCGCGATAGTCACGCCAGGTGGAAAGCCATCGGCCAACCGTTTCCTGTCGTGGTGGGGAAGGCTGGGCTGGCCTGGGGCAGCGGCCTGGTCGGCAACGAACAGCTGGGTGCCGTTGCGGGTGATCCGATCAAGCACGAAGGGGACAGCAAGGCGCCGGCGGGCGTGTTCTCGCTGGGCACCGCGTTCGGCTACGAACCGCAATTGCTGGGCGGTTCGCGCATGTCTTACGTGCCGCTGACGTCGTCGGTCGAGTGCGTGGATGATGCGGGTTCGAAGTACTACAACCGCATCGTCGATCGCCAGAAGATCAGTGCGCCGGACTGGAACAGTTCCGAGCACATGCGCCGGGATGATGAGCTTTATCACTGGGGCGTCTACGTGAACCACAACACCAGCCCGACCAGGCCCGCTGGTGGCTCCTGCATTTTTCTGCATATCTGGCGTGGCGCAGGGCACGGTACGGTGGGCTGTACCGCCATGCCCAAGGATGACGTGGTGCAACTGATCGAGTGGTTCGATCCGGCAAAATCGCCGCTGCTGGTGCAGATGCCGCGCGATCAATACGACAAGGCACGCAAGCGTCTGGAAGGGCTCAGACTGCCGGCTATCCCATGACCATGAAAAACCGCATCGCTCATTTTGATGTACGTAGGCCATTTGGCATGGCAACCTTTCCGGCGGGAGCGGCATCCATGCCTGCATGTGTAGACGACGAATGCGTACCGTACTGATCATCGATGACAACCCGGCCGTGGGCGAGGCGCTGTCGCTGCTGCTTTCGCTGCACGACGTGCGGCCTCTGGTCGCGCTCACGCCCGAGGATGGCCTGGCCACGCTGGCGCGCCAGTCCGTGGACGTAGTGATCCAGGATATGAATTTCACGGCCGACACCACCTCCGGCGAGGAGGGCGTGGAGCTGTTCCGCACGATCCGCCAGCGTCATACGGATCTGCCGGTGATCCTGCTGACCGCGTGGACGCATCTGGAAACCGCGGTGGAGCTGGTGAAGGCCGGTGCAGCCGATTACCTGGCCAAGCCCTGGGACGATGCCAAGCTGCTGACCACGGTGGAAAACCTGCTGGAGCTGTCGGAATCCACGCGTGAGGTGAATCGCACGCGCATGGAGCGCCGCAAGCGTCGCGAAGATCTGCAGCGCCGCTATGAACTCGACGGCCTGGTATTCGCCTCCGAAGGGATGGCGCGCACGATCGACCTGGCCTGCCAGGTGGCACGCTCGGAAGTGCCGGTGCTGATCACCGGCCCGAACGGTTCCGGCAAAGAGCGCATCGCGGCCATCGTGCATGCCAATTCGTCGGTGAAGAACGGGCCCTTCGTGGCGGTGAATTGCGGCGCGTTGCCGGGCGAGCTGATCGAAGCGGAACTGTTCGGTGCTGAAGCCGGTGCCTACACCGGCGCCAACAAGGCGCGCGAAGGGCGTTTTGAGCTGGCCGATGGCGGCACGCTGTTCCTGGATGAAATCGGCAACCTGCCGCTGCCAGGTCAGATGAAGTTGCTGCGCGTGCTGGAAACCGGGCAGTTCGAGCGGCTGGGTTCCGGTCGCACGCGCAAGGTGAAAGTGCGCGTGTTGAGCGCGACCAATGCGGATCTGAAGGGCATGATTCGCGCCGGCACGTTCCGCGAAGACCTGTATTACCGCCTCAACGTGATCGATGTGAACCTGCCGCCGCTGGCTGAGCGCATCGATGACATCCTGCCGCTGGCCGAGCATTTCCTGGCCGGCCGGGCGCAGCTCAACGAAGCGGCGCGCGAGGCACTGCTCACCTATGCGTGGCCGGGCAACGTGCGCGAGCTGAAAAACGCGATCGAGCGTGCGGCGTTGTTGGCTGGCAGCGGCCCGATCACGCCGGAGCTGCTCAACCTGCCACAGCAGGCCGGAGCTGCCGCCGTGCGCAATCTGGACGAACCCACCCGCGAGGTGGTGGAGGCAGCGCTGCAGAAGGCCGATGGCGTGGTAAGCCGTGCAGCGCAGACGCTGGGCTTGTCGCGGCAGGCGTTGTACCGGCGCATGGAACGGTATGGGTTGATGACCGCCACGTGATCGACCAGCGTAGGTTGGGGTGCGAACCCCAACATCGCCATGCATATCAAGATCAGGACGTTGGGGTGCGCACCCCAACCTACGGGAGTGGCACGTATGGACAGCAACGTGTAGAACAACCGCACTTCATGCAGAGACCGCCCATGCCTCCATCCAGCCGTCACACCTGGATCGCCCCATGCGCCGCCTGAGATCGCTGGAAGCACGCCTCGCCTTTCTATTGGCCTTGGCGGCATTGATGGGTGCGCTGGTCTATACCGGCGTCACGCAATGGCCCTTGCCGGAAACGCTGGCGTGGGCACGCAAAGAGCTGACGCTGCAGGTCGCGACGCCTGACCGCACCGAAGCGATCGTCATCTGCGTGGCGATCCTGGCGCCGCTCTCCTGGTGGTTCGCGCACATGGTGATGGTGCCGGTCAAGCGCCTGTTGCGTGCGCTGGAAGGCGCGGTGGCGAGTTATCGCGATGGCGATTTCAGCATTTCGCTGGCGCTCAACCGGCACGACGAACTGGGCGATCTCGTGCGCGTGCATAACGACCTGGGCCAGACGCTGCGCGAACAGCGGCAGAACCTGGCGCAGCGCGAGTTGCTGCTGGATACCGTGGTGCAGAACACGCCGGTGGCCCTGGTGCTGACCGACAGCAGCGGCCGTGTCGCCTACGCCAACATCGCGGCGCGGCACTTGTTCAACGAAGGACGCAGCCTCAATGGTTTGCATTTCGCCACGCTGATCGCCGCCATGCCCGAAGCGTTGCGCAAGGCGACGGAAGGTACGGAAGATGCGCTGTTCAGCGTGGAAATGGATGGCAGCGAAGAAACCTTCCATCTTTCGCAACGTGCTTTCCGCTTGCAGGGGCGGCCGCATCGGCTGCAATTGTTCCGCCGCATGACGCGCGAACTCTCACGGCAGGAAGTGGCGGCCTGGAAGCGCGTGATCCGCGTGGTGAGTCACGAGTTGAATAACTCGCTCGCGCCGATTTCCTCGCTCGCTCATTCCGGTGCGGAGCTGGCGCGGCGCGGAGATGTGCAACGCCTGCCGGGCGTGTTCGCCACCATCGGCGAGCGCGCGCGCCACCTGCATGGTTTTATCGACGGTTATGCGCGTTTTGCCAAGTTGCCGGCGCCGCGTATCGCTTCGGTGGAGTGGAAACCGTTTCTGGATGCGCTCGCCTTGCATTGCCGGTTTCAACTCGCCAGCAGCGTGCCATCGCAATCGGGTTGGTTCGATCCGGTGCAGATCGAGCAGGTGCTGATCAACCTGGTGAAGAATGCGCACGAGTCGGGCAGCGCGCCGGATGGCGTCACCTTGTCGCTCACCATGGTCGGCCATGAGCTGCGCATCGAAGTGGCCGACCGCGGCCCCGGCATGAGCGAGGCGGTGCTGGCGCAGGCGCTGCTGCCGTTCTACTCCACCAAGCGTTCGGGTACGGGCTTGGGCCTGGCGCTGGCGCGCGAGATCAGCGAAGCGCATGGCGGGCGGATTGCCCTGGCCAACCGCGAGGATGGTGGCTTGCGCGTGACGCTGCTGCTGCCGCAGCCGGCGTAGGTCTCGCTGTAGGTTGGGGTGCGAACCCCAACATGACGATCCCGATCGATATGGCGGTGTTGGGGTTCGCACCCCAACCTACATGGTCTTGCGCGTGCCCTATACTCCTTCGAGTCAACTAGGAGGACATCTCATGGGCGGTATTTTTGCGTTGGTGGTAGTGGTGGTGGCGATCATCGTGCTGGCGAAGCTGGTGCGTATCGTGCCGCAGGGATACGAATGGACGGTGGAACGTTTCGGGCGCTACACGCGCACGCTGACGCCGGGTCTGCATTTCCTGATTCCCTTCATCTACGAGATCGGCCGCAAGATGAACATGATGGAGCAGGTGCTGGACGTGCCGAGTCAGGACGTGATCACCAAGGACAACGCCGTGGTGCGCGTGGATGGCGTGGTGTTCTATCAAGTGCTGGATGCGGCCAAGTCGGCCTATGAAGTGGCGAACCTGGAGCAGGCGGCGCTGGCCTTGGTGATGACCAATATCCGTACCGTACTCGGTTCGATGGACCTGGACGAATCGCTCAGCCAGCGCGATGCGATCAACGCCAAACTGCTGACCGTAGTGGATGAAGCCACGCATCCGTGGGGCGTCAAGGTCAATCGCATCGAGATCAAGGACATCGCACCGCCACGCGACCTGGTCGATTCGATGGCGCGCCAGATGAAAGCCGAACGCGAGAAGCGCGCACAGATTCTGGAAGCGGAAGGCCTGCGCCAGTCGGCGATTCTGAAAGCGGACGGCGAGAAGCAGTCGGCGATCCTGGCGGCAGACGGCAAGAAGGAAGCGGCCTTCCGTGAAGCCGAAGCGCGTATCCGTTTGGCGCAAGCCGAAGCGGAAGCCACCAAGCTGGTGTCCGACGCCATCGCCGGTGGTAACGTCAATGCGCTGAACTACTTCGTCGCCAACAAGTACGTGGAAGCGTTGAAGGAAATGGCCAACTCGCCCAACCAGAAAATGCTGCTGTTGCCGGTGGAGGCCACGGGCATCATCGGTTCGCTGGCCGGCATTGCGGAACTGGCGAAGGAATCGCTGGGACAGCAGCAGGAAAAACTGGCCGCCACGCGGCGCACACCGTCATCGATGAGCTGAGTGCGAGGGGATACTCATGACGGTTGCTGCGCATTACCTATGGTGGATCGTCGCGCTGGTGCTGATCGCCATCGAGGTGATCATGCCCGGCTATTTCATGCTGTGGATCGGCATCGGCGCTGCCGCCACCGGCGTGCTGGTACTGCTGATGCCGGGCTTGTCGATGGTGGCCCAGGCGATCGTGTTCGTGGTGCTCGCGTTCGTATCGTGTGCGGTCTATTGGTATGCGGTGCGGCCGGCGTTGCAAAAAGGGGAGCAGGGTGACGGGCGGCTCAACCGGCGCGGCGAGCAGTTGATCGGCGGGCGTTATGTGTTGATCGAGGCTATCGTCAACGGACGCGGCAAGGCCAAGGTGGGCGATGGGCAATGGCTGGTCAACGGCCCCGATCTGCCGGCGGGGAGCACGGTCGAAGTGGTGGCGGTGGAAGGGACGACGTTGAAGGTGAAGCCGGCCTGATGGGGGAGGCTCTTGCAGGTTGGGGTGCGAACCCCAACACCTGAACGCTCACGCATGGCGGCGTTGGGGTTCGCACCCCAACCTACAACGCGGCGGCACTTACGGTAACAATGGCGCCATGCCTACGTCCGCCATCCGATCATCGTTGCCCAGCTTCGCTACCACGGCGCTCAATACCCGCATCGCCTTTCTGGTGGAACTCGCCACTCGCCTGCATAAATACGGCGCCGCCTCGCCGCGCCTGGAAATGGCGATCAGTGGATCGGCGCAACGTATCGGCTTGAATGCGGATGTGTGGTCCAGCCCTACCGCCATCATCATTTCCTTCTCGGATCTGGCACACGGCGATGAGGCGCGCCTGGCGCAGGTCACCCAGGTGATCCGCCTGACCCCCGGCGATGTGAATCTGGACAAGCTGTGCCGCGCCGACGAGATTGCCGATCGGGTGATCGCCGGCGAGCTGGATCTGCGCGAGGGCTTTCGCCTGTTGCGCGCACTGGAGCTGCCGGATACACCGCGCCAGCAAGCCGGCGTGATCATCAGCTACGGCTTGTCCGCAGCGGCCATTGACGCGTTGTTCCTGCATAGCTCGTGGGTGGACCTTTGCGTCGCCGGTTTCGTGGGGTTGATCATCGGCATGATCACTATCCTCTCAGCCACGCGTCCGCGCTTGCAGGTGGCCAGCGATGCGATCTGCGCGATGGTGGCGACGCTGGTCGCGATCGTCTTCAGCGCCTTCGTGGTGCCGTTGGCGATTAAATCCGTGGTGCTGGCTGGCTTGATCGTGCTGGTGCCGGGCATGTCGTTGACGACTGCGGTGCGCGAGATTTCCAGCTTGCATCTGGTGGCGGGCATGGCGCGCATGGGCGGGGCGATGTCGACGCTGCTCAAGCTCACCTTCGGTACGGTGGCGGCGACGCAGGTGTGTGCAGTGTTCGGTATCGAGCCGCGCGATTTCGCGTTGCCGGCGTTGCCGGACTGGATGGATTATCCGGCGCTGCTGGTGGCAGCCATTGCGTTTGCCATGTTGTTCCGCGCCGCGTGGCGTGATTGGCCAGCGGTGATCATCGCGGTGATCGTGGGTTATCTGGCCACGCGGTTGGGCGGTGCCATTTCGCCGAATCTCAACGGTGCGCCGTTCGGTGTGTTTCTCGGCGGGCTGCTGTTGAGCGCCTTGGCGAATGTGTATGCGCGTTATGCCGGGCGACCGGGTGCGGTGATTCGCGAACCGGGCATTTTGTTGCTGGTGCCGGGAAGCGTGGGTTTTCGCAGTGTGTCGTATTTGCTGGAGCGCAATGCATCGCTGGGTTTTGATTCGATGGTGCTGCTGGTGACGATTTTGATTTCGCTGGTGGCGGGATTGATGTTTGGTGAATTGCTGATTGCGCCGAGAAGGTCGCTGTAGGTTGGGGTGCGAACCCCAACATTACGATGTATGTATGGAGCGCGATGTTGGGATTCGCACCCCAACCTACGAAAACGCCGGCTTGAGCCGGCGTTTTTGGTTCAGATCGCCAGATCTTTTTCTTTCTTGCCGGCCTTGAGCGCATCGTTGAACCAGCGCGGGCGCTTGCCACGGCCCGACCAGGTCTGTTCCGGATCAGCCGGGTTGCGGTATTTCGGTGCCACCGAGCCAGTGCCACGACGCTTGCCGCGCACTGCGCCGCCACCGCCAAAGACTTCCTCAAAGCTGACGCCTTCGGCCTTCAGCACTGCGAATACCTTTTCACGTGCGCGGGTGACTTTTTCTTTCTCGAGTTCTTGCTGGCGCGCTTGCGCCTTCTGGATCAGGTCATTGAGCTGTGTATGGTTGAGGCTCTTGATATCAATGGCCATGAGGTGGACTCCGGTAAAAGAGAAATGATCAGGATATGCCGGGCTATTGATTTAGAAGTAAATGCCCGATGCATTTTGATTCTCTCGCATTAAATGCGAAATTGTAAAGCGCATTCGTGTAGGAAAAATGATTTTCGTGCAGCTAATTAAGCTCTCGATGACGTAAAAAAAGTAGGACGAATGCGGTCATTCCCGCGAAGGCGGGAATCCATTTTCAAAGATGCATCTGAGCAAAATGGATTCCCGCCTGCACGGGAATGACGGCGCTGAGGGCGTAACGCCCCTCACGACAACTTATGCGGTCAGTATTTCAAACAATTCATCACGCGTAATCGCACTGCTTTCACTGGCGGTACGCGCGCGATATTCCAGCGTGCCGGAAGCCAGGCCGCGTTCGCTTACCACCACGCGGTGCGGAATGCCGATCAATTCCATATCCGCAAACATCGCGCCGGGGCGCAGGCCGCGGTCGTCCAGCACGGTTTCGATGCCGCGTGCAGACAGTTCGTTGTAGAGCGATTCGGCGGCGGCATTCACTTCCGGTGCATTCTTGGGATTGATCACGCACACCGCGACGCGCCAGGGCGCCATCGGCTCGGGCCAGATGATGCCGGCGTCATCGTGGCGCTGCTCGATCGCCGCAGCCACGATGCGGCTGACACCGATGCCGTAGCAGCCCATCAGCATCACCTGCTTCTTGCCTTGATCGTCGAGCACGGTGGCGTTCAAGGATTCGGCATATTTGCTGCCGAGCTGGAAGACATGGCCCACTTCGATGCCGCGTGCGATCTGCAGCGTGCCATGGCCATCCGGCGAGGGATCGCCCGCCACTACCTGGCGCAGGTCTTCCACGCGCGTGATGCGCGCGTCGCGGTCCCAGTTGGCACCGGTGTAGTGCGTGTCGTTGGCGTTGCCGCCGCACACGAAATCGGCGAGCACGGCCGCGCTGCGATCGACGATCACGGGGATGTTGTCGGGCAGGCCAACCGGGCCGATAAAGCCAGGACGTACGCCGACGGCGGCGAGAATCTGCTCGTCGGAAGCCAGCACGGATTCACCCGGCAGTTCGGGCAATTTGCTGGCCTTCACTTCGTTGATCTCGTGATCGCCGCGCAGGCACAGCGCCACCAGGCCATCCTTGCCGCACACCAGCAAGGTCTTCAACACGCGATCGGCAGTAACGCCGAAATGCTTGGTGACGTCCTCCACCGTGCGCACGCGCGGCGTGTCCACGCGCTGCAGCGAAGCCGAGGGGGCAGGGCGGCTGATGGCCGGCGCGATCGCTTCGGCTTTCTCGACGTTGGCGGCGTACTCGGAGGCATCGGAGTAGGCAAGCAGGTCTTCACCCGATTCGGCCAGCACCTGGAATTCATGGCTGGCGTTGCCGCCGATGGCGCCGGTGTCGGCCTGCACGGCGCGGAACCTCAGGCCAAGTCGCGTGAAGATGCGTGCGTACGCCTGATACATCACATCGTAAGTTTCGCCGAGCGATTCCTGCGTGAGATGGAACGAGTACGCGTCCTTCATCAGGAATTCGCGCGCGCGCATCACGCCGAAGCGTGGGCGGATCTCGTCGCGGAACTTGGTCTGGATCTGATAGAAGTTGACCGGCAACTGCTTGTAGCTCTTCAGCTCGTTGCGTGCGAAATCGGTGACGACTTCTTCATGCGTGGGGCCATAGCAGAATTCCTGCTCCTTGCGATCCTTGATCTTGAGCAGCTGTCCGCCAAATTTTTCCCAGCGGCCGGTTTCTTCCCACAGCTCGCGCGGCTGCACGGAAGGCATCAGCATTTCGATGGCGCCGGCGCGGTTCATTTCCTCGCGCACCACGGCTTCCACTTTGCGCAGCACGCGCAAGCCCAGCGGCGACCAGGTGTACAGGCCGGAGGCGAGTTTGCGGATCATGCCAGCGCGGATCATCAGCTGGTGGCTAGCGATCTCGGCGTCGGCGGGGACTTCCTTGACGGTGGCCAGGTGGAATTGGCTAAGGCGCATGAGTGATGCTCGGCTATCGAGATAAAGGGCCGATTATAGCCAGCAGCACAAGTGTCGCCGTAGGTTGGGGTGCGAACCCCAACATCCGGATGCCACATGGCATGGCGATGTTGGGGTTCGCACCCCAACCTACGAGCGCCGTTCAAGTACCGCAGTATTGGTTGTACTGTGACTGGCTGGCATCCAGCTGCTGCTTGCGCTGGTCCGCATTGAGCAACTGCTGCTGGCCGCCGGTGCCCGTCATGACTACCGGGCCGCTGCCCTGCAAGGTGGTGATGTTCGCCTTCAGCGAGGTGCACAGCTTGGTACGGTTCTCCGGCGTGTCGGCCATGGTGCTCGGTTGCGGCGAGCTGCCGGTACTTTGGCTGCTGTTGCTGCTGCTGTTGGCAGCCGGCGGCGGGGCATTGTCGGCGGCCGGCGCGGAGCTGCCGGTGTTGACGCTGACCTGGCTGTACTTGGTGCCGGTCGGCGGCGGGGATTCCGAGTAATGGGTGGTGCCGTGGGCGTCGGTCCATTTGTAGACCTGGGCGCAGGCCAGGGGCGCAACCAGCAGCAGCGCCATGGCAATGGACAGTCGACGCATGAGCAGACTCCAAAAAGGGAATGGTGGAAAACACGGCTAGTTAACAACCGGCGCGGTTGGGACTCAAGCGGGCGATGCGGGCGGAGTATCGGGAACGTGCTGGCTCGCACGCTTGTGCCGGGCTGGCGCGTGTTTGCCGCCCTGAAAGCGCCAGCCACCACCCTGCTAAACTGGCCCGCATTCCATCATGGAAGGTTTCATGAGCGAGACGACACCAGCCCGGGTGCCGCGGCATCGCGGGATTTACCTCCTGCCGAACCTGTTCACCACCGGCGCCATGTTCGCCGGCTTCTACGCCATCGTCGTGAGCATCGGCGGACGCTACACGGATGCCGCCATTGCGGTGTTCGTGGCCGCCTTGCTGGACGGCATCGATGGCCGCGTGGCGCGCCTTACCCACACACAGAGCGAATTCGGAGTGCAGTACGACTCGCTCTCCGACCTCGTGAGCTTTGGCCTGGCGCCTTCGCTGGTGATGTACAACTGGTCGCTTGCCAGCCTGAAGGAATTCGGGCCGCTGCCGGGCAAGATCGGCTGGGCGGCTGCCTTCATCTACGCCGTCTGCGCGGCATTGCGCCTGGCGCGCTTCAACACCCAGGTCGGCGTGGCCGACAAGCGCTACTTCCAGGGCCTGCCCAGCCCCGCGGCGGCAGCGGTGTGCATGTCGTTCGTGTGGAGCATGGACAGCTGGGGCTATAGCGGCGCCGACCTCAACATGGCCATGCCGTTCATGGCGGTGATCGTGGGCTTGCTGATGGTGAGCCGCTTCCGCTATTACAGCTTCAAGTCCTTGCCGATGGGCGACAAGGTGCCGTTCCTGTGGATCCTGATCGCTGTGTTGATCCTGGTGCCGTTCTTCGTCGATCCGCCGCGCGTGTTGCTGGCGGTGTTTTCGCTGTTCCTGCTGTCCGGACCGGTGTTGACGGTGTGGGGCTTGGCCGCGCGCCGCAAGCGTACGCGCCGTGGAGCGGTATGAGCGCTGTCGTGGCCAGCCCTGTGCATCGAGCCCGCGTGCTGCGCGCGCTGGGCGTGGTGACGTGGCAGCGGCGGACTGTTGCTGAGGCGGCAGCGGCAGCATCGCCTGTCCAGGCGACCGAAGCCCAGCCGTTGCCGTCCAACGCAAGCGTTGTAGTGGTGCTGCCGCGTGGCTGTGCGGTACGCGAGTTGGATTTGCTTGGGCGTGCGCTCTCGGCCTTCGGTCCCTTGCTGGCGCGTGCGCCGCGCATCGAGGCGCTCGACGACTCCATGCAGGTGCCGCATGCACCGGCTTATCTGGTCTTCGGCCAGGCCCAGGCACATGCGCTTGGACGTGCGTTGCCGGCGCAGGTGATGCGTGATGCGCATATCGTGCTGGCCGATGCGCCGGCGGAGATCCTTACGCAAGCCCCCGCCAAGCGGCGGCTATGGCAGGCATTGCGCACCTTGCGGCGCGCGTTGGCGAGCGGATCCCCATAATGGTTGCGGTCGCGCGCCCCTCTTTGGAGATGCGCGCCATGCGGCGGGAAGACCTGTCGCGCGTGAGCGAGCTGGAACACGCTTCCTACGCCTTTCCGTGGAGCCAGGGCATCTTCGGCGATTGCCTGAAAGCAGGGCATCCGTCGTGGGTGCTGTGCCTGGATGGCCGCATCATCGGCTACGGCATTCTTTCCGTGGGCGCGGGCGAAGCGCATGTGTTGAATGTGTGCATCTCACCGGACGAGCGCGGACAGGGTTTTGGCCGGCATTTGATGAAACGCCTGCTGGATATCGCGCGCTGGAATGGCGCCGAGCGAGTGTTTCTGGAAGTGCGGCCGTCCAATCCGAATGCGCAGGCGCTGTATGTGTCGCTGGGTTTCCATGAGATTGGACGGCGTCCGCGTTATTACCCGGCGCATGATGGGCGCGAGGACGCGATCGTGATGGCGTTGGATTTCCCCGTGTAGGTTGGGATGCGAACCCCAACATCACTATTTATGCAGGCATGGTGATGTTGGGGTTCGCACCCCCAACCTACATTCGCATGTCAGCCGAGTTTGCGCATCTGCTCGCGTAACGCACCCAACTGCGTACTCCAATCGGTAATGCGCTGACGCTCCTGCGTCACTACTTCGGCCGGGGCATTCGCCACGAAGTTGGCATTGCCAAGCTTGTTTTCGCACTTCTTGATCTCGCCTTCGATCTTGGCGATTTCCTTGCTCAAGCGGGTTTTTTCCGCGCTGAGATCGATCAAGCCAGCAAGCGGAATCAGCACGCGCAAGCTGCCGACCACGGCTGCGGCAGCGGCGGGTTCGTCAGCACCGGCAGCGATCCACTGTGGCGCTTCCACGCGCGCGAGAAAGCTGATCTGCGCCGCAAACTTCGCCGCACGCGTGCGATCGCTTGCATCGCCATCGGCCAGCAGCAGCGGGATGGTTTTGCCGGGCGCGATGTTCATTTCCGCGCGAATGCGGCGGATGCCGCTCAGCACGTTCTTGTACCACTCGATCTCGGCGGTGGCGGCTTCGTCTGCAGTGATCTCACCGGACTTCGGCCATGGATGCAGGAAGATACTTTCGGCTTGAATGCCAAGCTTCGGTGCCACGGTCTGCCAGATTTCTTCCGTGATAAACGGAATGATCGGATGTAGCGCGCGCAGCACGGTTTCCAGCACCACCAGCAGTGTGTGGCGCGTCGAGGCGGCTGCCGTTGCATCGTCACCATTCAAGGCCGGCTTGGACAGTTCCAGGAACCAGTCGCAATACTCGTTCCACACGAATTCGTACAGCGCCTGTGCCAGCAAGTCGAAGCGATAGGTGACGAAGTGCTGTTCCACTTCCACCAGCGTGTGCTTCAAGCGTGTGAGAATCCAGCGCTCCGCTTCGGTCACCGGGGCGCAGGCCGGTGCGGGCAATTCGCCTTCCGGCAGATTCATCAGCACAAAGCGCGCCGCATTCCACAGCTTGTTGCAGAACGCCTTGTAGCCTTCCGCGCGCTTGATGTCGAAGTTGATGGTGCGGCTGTAGCTGGCCAGCGCCGCGAAGGTGAAGCGCAATGCATCGGTGCCGATGGCGGGAATGCCTTGCGGGTAATCCTTGCGGATGCGTTTTTCGACCTTTTCGCGCACCTGCGGAATCAGCAGCGATTTGGTGGATTTCTCCACCAGCGGTTCCAGTTCGATGCCATCGATCAGGTCCAGCGGGTCCAGCGTATTGCCCTTGGACTTGGACATCTTCTGGCCTTCCGCATCACGCACGATCGCGTTGATGTACACCTCGCGGAACGGTACCTGCTTGGTGAAGTACAAGGTCGCCATCACCATGCGCGCGACCCAGAAGAAGATGATGTCGAAGCCGGTCACCAGCACGGCGCTGGGCAGGAACAGCTTGTCCTGCTCCCAGTTGGCGACTACGTCGCCGCGTTCGTTTTTCACTTCGCCCTGGAACGGCCAGCCGAGCGTGGAGAACGGCCACAGCGCGGAGCTGAACCAGGTGTCGAGGACGTCTTCGTCTTGCTTCAACGCACCGACGGGCGCGACCGCAGCGTGCTTGCGCGCCTCGGCTTCGTCTTCGCCAACGAAAATATTGCCAGCTTCGTCGTACCACGCCGGAATGCGATGGCCCCACCACAGCTGGCGGCTGATGCACCAGTCCTGGATGTTTTCCAGCCACTGCGTGTAGGTGGTGGTCCAGTTCTCCGGCACGAACTTGATCGCGCCCGAGCG
>NZ_DATEJY010000059.1:0-24750 GCF_035277725.1 Dyella sp.
CCTTCGGCACACGTTCCTCCACCGACACATACGAGAACATACCCAGCTGTTGCACATCCAATCCGCGCACCATCAAACCCTTGCGATTGATACTGGCTATGATTGTGCCAAAGCGGATGCGTTTCTCAACAGCCTGCTAGACCGATCACGTTGGCATCAAGCCGATTCCGCAAACACCTTCCGCACCACTTCGATCGCAGTATTGGCACACGGCCACCCCGCATAAAACGCCAGATGCGTGATGACTTCGATCAGCTCGTCCTTCGTCACGCCATTCTGCAGCGCGTACTTCACATGAAACGGCAGTTCATTGACGCGGTATAGCGCCACCAGCGTAGCGACCGTAACCAGGCTGCGGTCGCGCTTGGGCAGTTCGGTGCGTTCCCACACTTGCCCGAACAAAACCTGGCGCGTGTAGTCGTTGAGTGCGGGTGCGATATCCGCATACGGACCGGCGTTGGGCTTGTCGTTATGGCTCATCAGGTGGCTCCTTGTCCGGATAGGTATTGTTCGTCGGTGACGTGTTCCATCCATGCCACCGCTTTGCCATCGAGGTATTCCTGGACAGCGATATGCGTCATCGCGGTGGTTGGCGTTGCGCCATGCCAATGGCGATGTCCCGGTGGGCACCAGATCACGTCACCGGCACGAATCACTTCCACTGGCCCGCCTTCGCATTGCGTCCAGCCGCAACCGGCCGTGACGATCAATATCTGGCCCAGCGGGTGGGTATGCCAGGCCGAACGCGCGCCCGGCTCAAAGGTCACGCTGGCGCAGCCGACACGTGCCGGTGCGGGTGCATTGAAGAATGGATCAATGCGTACATTGCCGGTAAACCACTCGGCAGGGCCCTTGGCGGAGGCTTGCGTACCGCTACGGATGAGGTGCATGGCGTTGCTCCAGAAAAAATTGGCCGATCAGAGCATCCCTAGTCTGACGCCATGATGGTCTATGGATTAGATGGATATATGTAATTGAACTTATAACCCGTGTTTATAAATGGACGCAGTGTGAAGGCGCTGCGTTCTGCGCGTGCGTTAACTCAGACGGCATGAGTAGGCTGGGATGAAATCCCAGCGTTTTTGCGCTGCTTGTGCTGGGATTTCCCGCCTACGTCGTTACATTGCTATCGGACTTTGTTAAACCACTCAAGCACACGCTGCCGCCACGCTTCTGCCTGCCCGGTGTTCCACACAAAGGTCGCCACGCTCTCCGGCGGCATCGTGTATTCGAAACGATTGTCGCCCTGCGCCACCGAAACCGGAAACGCCTTGACGTTGCTGTTCACCATCACCAGCACGATCGATCCGTCGGATGCGTTCTGGAAGGCTACGTTGGCGAGGCCTTTGTCGTCAGTCATCGTGGATTCCACGCGGACGGCGCCGGGCAAGACGAATTTGCTGAAGTGTGCGAATGCGTAGTATTCGTCGTTGCGACTCACGGTACCGGTGCGCGAATCGATCGTCACCACGCCCTTGCAGAGCGCGCAGCCGCCGAAATGCGGGCCGTGTTGTTCGTCCAGCGCCAGGTTCCAATAGATGACGCCGCGCGCCCACTGCCTGGTCCCCGTGACCAGCAATTCCCGCGTAAACCAGAGCAATTCACCATTGAGCGCGGATTCCCAATCGCCACCGGAGCACTCGGTGATATAGGCATCCTTTTGCGGAAACGCACGATGCACGCGGCCTTGCACGTATTGGCTGCCTGCGTAGCAGTGCCAGGCAACGCCAGCGATATAGCGTGAGGCATCGGGGTCCGCCAGCATGGCCAAGGGTTGTTCGGGCTGATCCCAGTTGTGGTCCCATTCCAGAATCTGCGTCTTTGGGTTGCGATTTGCCAGCTTTGGGCCGAGATATTGCGCGATGATGCGTGCCCGCGTGGCCTCCGGCACTTCCATGCCCGGATAGGTAATCGGCACGAAACCGGGTTCGTTCTGCAAGGTAATGGCGAAGATCGGGATGCCGTAACCAAGATACGCATCGAGAAATTTGACCAGATAATCCGCATACGCACTTTCGTATTGCGGCAGCAATTCCCCGCCAATCAGGTTTTGGCTGGTCTTCATCCACGCCGGCGCACTCCATGGCGATGCGACGATTTGCAGCCCCGGATTGATGGACAGGATTTCCCGCACCGTCGGTATCACATCGCGCACCGTGGGCGTGATGTTGAAATGTTGCAATGGCGGATCGACCTGGCCGAAGGGAACGTCATCCAGCGTATACGGCTTCAACGAGAAATCCGACGCGCCCACGGTCAGGCGCATCATGTTGAAACCGAGATTGCTGGGCGGCGCACCATAGATCTCGTGCAGCAAGGCCCGCCGCTGCAGAAAGTTCAGCTTGTTCTGGATCAGCCACGCCGACGAGTCCGTCATCGCCGCGCCGAAACCGACCATGGTTTGAAACCGCTTCTGCGGATCGATGACGATATCGGCCGACGACTCGCCGCGGGTCGTCATGGCAACATCAGGCTGCTGCTGCAGCTTCAAGCGGCGATCCGCCGTGCTTACCCATACCTGTACCAGCGGCAAGACCGTGCGCGGCGGCGGGGCTGGCTTGGGTTTCGCCGCGGGGTACGTGAAGCGTGGCGCGTTGAGAACGACCAGTGCAAGCAGGACGAGCAAGACGGAGGAGGCAATGGCCGTGCGATGCGAACCCAACGTGTGCTTAGTCATGGCGCGCCACTAATCCATGGCTCACGTTGCGGTTTGCTGGGGGTCATGCAGTCCTGTTTGCTCTGGGAAGGCGATGTGCTTTTCTACACGGGAAACGCGTGATCGGCCAGCCCTGATTGCGTGGAGGGCTTCACTGGTCGAGTGTTTCGCGCGGTGTATTTAAACTTTTGCGCACCTGGCTAAAGAATCCGTCGCCCCGGCGTGAGCCCGGGCCCAGTGACTTTGACGCTCTTCAAGTCACTGGGCCCGGGCTTTCGCCGGGGCGACGAGGTATTGAGCATTACGGCGAATGTTGGCGTTTTTTCGCCGAACACCTATGGGCCTTTGCCAGAACAACGACCGGGCTTTTTACACAATCGGCACCTGGCTGATGTTGTTTTTCGGATCCATCCAGAACGACTCATTCACGAACCGCCCGAAGATTTCGCGCGGCAGGATCGAGGCGCGCTCCACCGGCTCGACCTTTGGCCGCACGGTATGCAAGCCCGGCATGCCGACGCGGGCGTCGAACTCGTCGGCGTTATAGGCAATGTGGTCGAAGTCGTGGTCGAACCAGGGTTCGCCGATGAACTGGTAGACCGCGCGCATGGCCGCTGCTGGATTGCGCACCAGGCTTTCGTAGGTCAGCAGCAACAGATGACCGGGGGCGTATTGGCCGTAGAACGCGTCCTTGGTGGCCTGGAAGGCGAAACCCACCATGCCGCGTGGATCGGTGAGCGCCTCGATGCGCGAGTACACGGTGGTGTTGGTATCGAAGCGGAAGACCTTGCTTACGCTGACCGGCTGTTTGCGCACCAGCCGTTCCATGCTGTCCAGCACCCAGGACAACTGGCGCACGCAGGCGATGACTTTGGCTTGCGGAAACAGGGTATCGAGCAGTTGCATGCGGCTGCACCACAGGCGACTGGTGTCGAACACCAGGCTGGCGTCGCCGTAGCCTTCGTAGAAATTTTCGACCAGGCCGCGCAGCATGACGACGCGCTGCTCGTCGGAAACGTCGAACGAAAAATCGTTCTTGCTGCTGGCCTCGGCCATCACCACGCCCATGATGTCGGCCAGCGGGCTGGTCATGCCGGCGCGGAAGCGCGGGTTCTGGTTGAGGATGGCGGCAAGCAGCGTGCTGCCCGCGCGTGGCAGCCCTGAGATGAAATGGAACTTGCGGGCTGGCTTGGCGATCTCGGGGGTGGCTGGCATGCGGGCAGTCTCGGTTGGATCAATGATGTGGATGGTGAAAGCACCTTGAAGCCAATGCGTCTATCGTTGTTCCATCGTAGTCATTCCGGCGAAAGCCGAGGCGCTTTACAACAGCGAAGCTGGTCAATCCAGTTAAAAGTGATGGGCGAAGCACACGATAGAAAGGTTTTGTGTGCTTCGCACGATTTGTTTGTACTGGATTGACCAGCTTCGCTGTTGTAAAGCGCCTCGGCCTGAATGACGGCTTCCTGGCACGACATCGCGCGGACGTTTATTAACCCATGCGATCAGCACGACGCCGGCGGCGCCGTAGACGCACGGATACACATGTTGTAACCCACCTCCACCATCCTCGGCTCCCCCTTGTTCAACACCCGCAGCAACAGTTCCTGCGTGGCGCGCCGGCCCATCTCGCGCACCGGCTGGTGGATGGTGGTGAGCGGTGGCCACACCTGGGTCGCAATGGTCGTGTCGTCGAAGCCGCAGATGGAGATGTCGCGTGGAATCGACACTCCAGCTTCAGCCGCCGCCCAGATCGAGCCAACGGCCATGTCGTCGTCACCGGCGAACACGGCCGTGGGCCGATGCGGCAAGGCCAGCAACTGCCGCATGGCTTCGACGCCCGATTCGAACGAGAAGCGGCCTTGCACCATGTACGCGGGATCTTCCTTCAAGCCGGCGCGTTCGAGACCATCGCGATAGCCGGCCAGGCGCCAGATGCCGGCGCCGTGTTCCGGATCGCCGAGAATGTGGGCGATACGCCGGTGCCCCAGCGACACCAGGTGATCGACCATGGCGGCGGCAGCTTCGCGTTCGGGCAGCATCACGCCGATGCAGTCTTCCGGTTCGCGCGGCGCGATCGAGGCAAACGGCACGCCCCGCTCGTGCAGGCAATCGAGCAGTTGCGGATGGTCGGTGAGCGGCGGCGTGAGGATCAGTCCATCCAGCTGATGGCGCACCAGCATGTCTTCGATGCGCTCGACGAAGTCCGCTGCCGTGGAAACCAACGGTTGCACCATCATGCTGTAGTGCTCGGCCTCGCACGCCTCCAGCACGCCCAGCTGCACTTCCATGATGTAGCTGGGCGAACGGTTGTCGTACAGCAAGCCAATCATGAAGGAGCGATTGGTTGCCAGACTGCGCGCCGAGAGCAGCGGCCGGTAGTTGAGCGCTGCAACCGCGGACTGCACGCGCTGGCGCAGCGACTCGCTCACGTTCGGATCGTTGTTGAGCACCCGCGAAATGGTTTTTTTCGACGTCCCCACCATGCGGGCGACGTCGCTCATGGTCACGCGCGTCATGCAAGTCTGGCCTGGTTCGATGCGTCCTGATTCAAGGCGTTGCCTTTACCGGAATGTGCTGGCTTGGAACGTTCCATCCGCTCACTTCGACGACCGGCATCCCACTCCCCTCCTCCGTGTAGTGCGCGAAGAGAGTAATCGATTCGCCGGGCCACAGTGTGACGTCATTGTCGCTCCACACGATCGGCAGCACGAGCTTGCCATCGGCCCGCTTGATCGAGACGTGCTGGAACAGTGCCACGGTCTGGGACGATGCCGACACGGTCAGCGTCACGGTAACCGTGTTTTCCGCGCCCGCCTGCTGGATCGTCGTGTGGACCTCGCTCGCCGCGGCCGGCAAGGACTGCAGCGCGGTCAGGTCCGCGTATTGCGTCAGCGGCGTGAGGTACCAGTTGGAATCAGCCCAATCCAGCGTGTCGGGCTGGGTGGAAAGCCAATACACGTTGCGGCTGACCGGTTTACCGTCTGCAGTGGCCAGATCGAGTTCGATGAAATAAGTGCGCGACAAGCCGGCAAGCGCCGGCAGCGTCAGCAGTTGTCGCGTGCGGTTGCCGTCCAGATCGATGTCTTTGAGGTGCTGCTGGTAGGCCACGCTGCCATCCAGCTTGCGTACGCGGATGCTTGCCTGCAAACCATGCTCGCCGGTGAGCGTCTGGTTGACCAGCACGATCGCATGCGTGTCATACGAATATTGAATGTGCACCGGCTCATTGGCCTTCTCCGCACCGAAGTACGCGCCAGCCGGATTCATGAAGTAGTCGTACAGATGCCAGTGCAACGATGGCCACGCGTTGTTGAGCATCCAGTAGATCACGCCGGTGGAAGGCTTGGCGGCGTCCATATGCGCGTTGAACGCTTCAAATTGCGCGCGGGTGTTATCGTAATTGTCGAGCTGCGCCTTGGCAACGTAGTCCGCAAGATCCTTGGGTGCGCCATAGCGTTGGGCCAATGCGTTGTCGAAATCGTCGATGCGCGCGAAGGGAGACCAATCCGCGGAAGCGTGGTATTGGCGCACATGCGGGTACTTCCACAGCGCCTCCTGCTCCTGCGGCGAAAGCATGCGGGTGATGTCTTCCAATCGCGGGATGTCGGCGCCCGCGCTTACTTCCGAATCGAAGCCGAATGCACCGCCCAGCTGGTCGGTGTACCAATACACCGGTGGAATCCATGCATAAGGCCCCGCCATCTTCATGCCGGATGGTCCGGTTTCGGCCGTGCCCTGATCCGCTGCGGCGGCAACGATCGGCGTTTGCCAATCGGCAGCATGCAAGGTGTCCACGTACATCTTGGCGATGGCCGGCGGCGGTGCGTTGTCGCTGCCAATCAAAAAACCGATCACCGATGGGTGATTGCGCAGCAGGCGTGCTTCGCTGGCCATCGAATCCTTCGCGACGGCCTGGTCCGCGGCATCCCACGGCGAACCACCGGTTTTGGCAGCCGATTCCCATTTGTCGCAGCATTCCCAGCCGGCCAGGATCATGATGCCGTCGCGGTCGGCAAGTTCGTAGAAGTGCTCGTTTTCCAGCTTGCCTTCGCTGCGTATGGTGTTGAGCCCAAGGTTCTGCACGTAGCTGAATTCCGCTTCCATGCGCTTGGGATCGTCGCGCAGGAACATATCCGGCGCCCAGCCGCCGCCGCGAATCAGCACCGGCTTGCCGTTGACAAAGAACTGGCGATAACCCTGCTTGGTGAGCTGGGAACTGACGCTGCGGATACCGAATGTGGCATTGGCCTTGTCGGAGGTTGCGCCATCGACGGTCGCGGTCATCTGCAACGCATACAGCGGATGCGCGCCCATGCCGTTCGGCCACCAGATGTTTGGATGGCTAAGGTCGAGGCCCGGATCGGTCTTGGAGGTGAACGTCACAGTCTGCGTTTGTCCGGGCGTAAGGTGGATGGTCTGCCGCAACGACACACCAGCCACGTCGCCGGTGATGGTGGCATCGTGCGCCACCGTATCCAGGTTGCGCGCTTCGACCTTCGCGGTGAGTGCAGCGTGGGCGAGATCGGGCAGCGACAGCGTCGAGGTCACTTCCGGAAAGCGCAGTTGCACCGGCCCCGTGTGCACGATATCCACGCCGCGCCATGGACCCATGTTGTTATCGGGCGGCGTCGGGTTCCAGTCGACCCAGCCGATCGACAGGCTTCGGCGCGGATCGCCCGGATGCACGCGCAGCGCAAGGATGTTGCTGCCGGCGTGTACCCATGGCGTGACGTCGAATTCGTGCACGGGATAGGCACCGGCCACGTTTGCGTGATCGGCAACCAGGTGACCGTTCACCCACACGTCGGCGCTCGCGATCATGCCGTTGGTACGCAGTAACGTGTGCAAGCGGTGCGTGTTTCCTGCAAGCGTGAATTCGGTGCGATACCACCAGGGATTCACGAACAGATTGCCGCTGGAATCGGGCACCTGCACGGCGCGCAGGTTGTCGCTGTAGAACACGTCGTCTTTGTAGACGTTGTTCTCCAATAAACCAGCCATGACTGTTGCTCGATCGCTTACGGGATACCAGCCCTTGGTGGAAAAGCCCAACGTGGATATCTCCGCGCCGCTTTGCTGGGCTTTGTCGGTGGATTGAATTTGCCAATGAGCGATGGCGGTGGATGAGCCGGGGTCGTCGTGCATGTGGGTGGCTGCATAAGGGGACTCTGCGCAAGCGAACGGCATGTTGGCCAATACCATCAGCGCCAACAGCACGGATTTGAACCAACAGCGCGTGCTTAAGCGCGCAACCTGATGCTTATCGCGATGCATCTTCCCCGTCGCCCCGGCGAAGGCCGAGGCCCAGCGTCTCTTGTGCCAGAGCCTTGCGCATCGGCAAAAAGCCAAGTCGCTGGGTCCCGGCGTTCGCCGGGACGACGAACTATCAAGCATTGCGGCGATATCTTGCCCTCGCCGCTCGCTGCGCTCGCCCCCCACCCTAGCCCTCCCCTGCTCGCAGCGGAGGGAACCGTTTTGCGCGGGACTGACATGTTCGCGCTGCTTCAGGCAGCGCCATGTGGTGTCCATTGGAATTTGCATCAATCATTCCCCACATAGGCTTCACGAATTTCCACCGGCGCAAACGGCCACGACTGATTGACCTTCGCCCAGATCGCAAACACCACCAGGCCCACCACGATCCAGGCACCGGACAACATCAGCGACAACGCAGACGCCGATACATACACGTAGATCCACCCCAGCAACGCAATCACACATGGCACTGGATACAACCATTGCTTATACGGCCGCTGCAGATTGGGCTGACGCTTGCGCAGCACCACCAGCGCGGCGATCTGCGCAATGGACTGCACGATGATGGTCGCCGCCAGCAGCATGTTGATCACTTCGGTCAGATCGAAGAACGTGCCGATCGCCGTCACCACACCCATGGTGAGCAGCGCGACATGCGGAAAACCATGCTTCGCATGCAGCTTGCCGAACACTGACAGGAACACCTTTTCGTGCGCCGCCTGAAACGGCACGCGCGAACCGCCCAGCAAGCCGGCGAACACCGACGCGAAGGCGGTCACGATGATAAGGATGGTCATGATCGACGCTGCTGCATGCCCCCAGCTGCGCTCCACCACCAGCGACGCCACCGATTGGGAATGCGCAATCTCCTGCCACGGCGCCACACCGAGCACGCTGATATTGAGAACGAGGTACACGAACATCATCGCGATCACCGAGACGATGATCGAGCCGGGCATGGTGCGGCCCGGGTTGCGCAGTTCGTCGCCCATGTAGGCGGTGGTGAAATAGCCCAGGTAATCGTAGATGCCGATGATCAGCCCTGCGCCAAGACCGACGAAAAATTTGCTGCCGAACACGCCGGCCGGATAGGTGAAGGCGTAGCCCGGATGGAAATTCGAGAAACCCGCCGCAGACACGCCGATGACCGAAAGCAGCATGATGACCCATAGCGCGATGGTCATCGCGCGGATCGATTCGATGCGTCGGTACAGCAGCAACGTGACGAGACCGGTCGATGCCAGGCTCACAAGGTGTACCGGCCACCAGCCGAGATGCGGAAAGAAAAACTCCAGATACTCGACCATGCCGATGATGCCGGTCGACATCAGCAACGGAATCGTCAGCAGCACCGTCCAGATAAACAGGAATGGCATCAACTTGCCGGTGCGATATTGAAAGGCTTCGCGAAGATAGACATACGTGCCGCCGGAACCCGGCATGGCGGCACCGAGTTCGGCCCACACCATGCCGTCGGCCACCGCGAGAATGGCGCCGGCGATCCACCCGATCACCGCCTGTGGCCCGCCCATGGTGGCGACCATGATCGGGATGGTGATGAACGGTCCGATGCCGCACATCTGCGTCATGTTGATCGCGGTGCCGGAGAACAGGCCGATGGAGCGATGGAAATGATCGGCGCGGTTGGAACGTGTGGATGAGGGATCGAGCATGTCAGCCCTGATTATTTGTAGGTTGGGGTGCGAGCCCCAACGTTTCCGTGTCATTCGGCATGGCGAGGTTGGGATTCGCACCCCAACCTACGGTTACCATTGTCCGCGCACTCCCACCATGAACATCCGCTCCGAGAAGTTCGAATGCGCCGGCTGATCCGGCCACACCAGGTAGTAATGCTGGTACTCGTTGGTCAGATTGGTGCCATCCAGGAACACTTCGGCGTATTTGTTGATCTTGTACGACAGCGATGCATCCAGATATTTCTGCGGCGCCTCGTACATCTCCATGCCGGTGATGCCGCCGACGTCCTCCGCCACCGCGCGCCGTGATCGATAGTTGTACGCAAGACGCGCCTGGAAGCGATCATTCTGGTACCACAGGATGAGGTTGCCGGACTGCGTCGAATTGTCCTGGAACGGAATCTTGCTGCCGGACAAATCCCTTTCGCCCGTATTGCTTGGTGCGTACGTCGCATTGAGCTCGATACCGGTTTTCGACAAGAAACCCGGCAGGAAGGTGAAGCCCTGGCGGTAATCGAATTCCGCGCCCTGGATGCTGTTACCCGTGCCCTGCACCGGTTCGGTGATCGTGATGCAGTGGTCGCGCACCACGCCATCTTCATCCGGCAAGGTGCAATTGATCACGCTGCCGGTCTTGATGAAGCTCGCCACGTTGATGCGGAACAGCGCCAGGCTGATCATGCTGGTGGGATTCATGTAGTACTCAAGCGAGGCACCAAAGTTGGTCGAGCGCCATGGCTTGAGATCCGGGTTGCCGGTGGAGGTGCCCGTCGACACGCGGAACAGCGGGCCTGTCGGTGTTTCCACCAGCGAATAGTTCAACTGCAGGCCACCGCCCCATTGGCTGAGGTTGAGCGGCATCATGTTCTTTGAATAAGCAAGGCGAAGTTTCAGATCTTCGGTGAGATCCAACGCAAAGTTGAGTGCCGGCAGGATGTCACGGTAATCGTGCCGGGTGACCTGGGTGCCGGCATCGGCCGGTTCGTCACCGTACGCACCGGGCGCACCGGTCAAATGCTGCGTGACGTCCAGGTTGGTGCTGATCACGCGCACACCGATGTTGCCGCTGTACGGCATGCTGCCGATCAGACCCTCGAAATCGCCCTGCACGTAGCCGGTGGTTTCCTTCAAGCCCACCGCCCAGGTGGTGCCTGGCTCACCCACGCGCGTGGTCTGCGGATAGAGCGACTTCCAATAGTTTTCTGGATCGTCCATGGCATGCGGATCGATGGCCCAGAAGGTGATGCCCGATCCCAGCAGGTTGGCGTATTCCTTCCAGTTGTTGGCCAACGGCGCCGGCGTGTTCGGCAATTGCAGCGCCGACAGGGGACCGGCGCGGAAGTAACCCAGCGCATTGCCGGCCGTGCACGAACCGCTGTTGAGCACCACGTCGGCACCCACGTAACGCACCAGGCATCCGCCCGGGTCGCTGGCGCCGATGCCGGCGTATACCGGCGTCTCCAAGGTAAAACCATCATTGCTGGCGCTGCGGATGCTGTTGCGCACGCCAAAGTCGAGCTTGATGCCATCACCGAAATCGTAATGGCCGTCCAGACGCAGCACGTTTAATCCGACCGAGCGGTCATAGTCGCCGGAGGATTCCAGCGTTTTCATCGTCCAGCCGTTTGGGTTGGCAAACTGGCTGGCGAGCGACCCAGGCATGCTGACGGTGAGATTGCGGCCAGTGAAATTGGCGATGACAGGCACCGTGTTCTGCGGCGTGCCGATGGCGTTGAACACACGGTTGCCGCCAAGCTGGCTGGGATAGATGAAGGTGCCGTATGGCACGGCGTCATCCGGCACGCCATCCATCAATACGTTCGGCCACAAACCGCCATCGGAATCGGAAATATTGACGTCGGTCTCGACCAGGGATTGGCGCGCCGTATCGCGAATGCCGCGCAGGCTTGCCGTGAACGGTCCGCCATTGTCGAAATCCAATTGCATGTTGAAGTTCTGCGCATAGGACTCCTTGCGCGTGATCTGCGAAAACGACTCCACGTCGCCCGGCCACTTTTCATACACCTGCGTGGTGTACAGCTGCGAACCGCTCCAGCCCGGCTCCGGCGTGCCGTACGAACCGGCAATCGGGCTGCCGGTGTTGCGCGACTGCAGCGGTACGTACGTCGCGCCCTGCCAGTTGGTGGAATTGAATTGAATGCCGAAGGTACGGTCGAATTCGGCTTGGTGCGCGTAGAAGTAATCGCTGGTGAAAGTAAGCCCGCTGCCCAGATCCATCTGGAACGACGCACTGCCGGATTTGCGCTTGCGCTCGGTGGTGATGTCGTACAGGCTGATGTCCTGGCTCCCCATGAACACGCCGTTGGATTTGCCATCGCCATTCACGTCGACGCTGCCGTCGGGGTTCTGCACGATCCTGGATGGAATCGGCGCACCATTCCACGGCGTCAGGAAGCCGTTGTAACCACCCGCACTCGCCGCGTTTTCGCCATTCAGCACTACGCCATATTGATCGAGGCCTTCGTTGGAATTGGTTCGCGTGGTGTCGGAATAATCCGCGGAAATCAGCAAGCCCCAGCGGCCATGATCGTTGTACGAAATAAGGCCGTTTGCCTCAGGCCCCGTTTTTGCGCTGGTGCGGCCGCGCTCTCCATCGGCGGAATAGCTGTAGGTGAAGCCGCTCGGCAGATCCCACGGCCGATACGTATGCAGATCGAGCGAACCGCTGATGCCCGCGTCCGTGGTGCTGGCCGTGGGTGACTTGATCACATCCACGCTATGGAACAGCGTGGCGGGAAGCATGGTGAAGTCGGGTTGTTGCGAGTCGATCTGGTCCGCGGTGATGAAGGCTTCGCCGTTCAGCATGGTGCCGACTTCGGGCAGGCCACGCACGTCCACGGTGGTGCCGACGCCGGCATCGCGGTTGATCTGCACGCCGGTCACGCGTTGCAGCGCGTCGGTGATGGTGACGTCGGGCAGTTGGCCGATGCTTTCCGCGGTGATGCTGTCCTGGATGTTGGGTGCGTCGCGCTTCAGTTCGATCGCGCGCATCTGCGACGCACGCACGCCGACGACATTGACGGCAGCCAGCGTGGTCGCGTTCTTGTCGGCTTCGGTGTCTTTGCCGGTCGTGCCGGTGGCGGATTTGGTTTTCTTGGCATCGGGCGACGGCGTCGCCGCGGTGTTTTGCGACACGGTGTTTTGCGTCGCCTGGGTATCCGGCTGAGCACCTGTCGGCTGCGATGCCATCGCGGATGTCGCCACGACGGCGAGCAATGACGATATGGCAAATGACAAGGGGTGCTTGCGATGTAACGTGTACATGAGCCTTACCTCTTGGTTGTCTTCAACGCGTGCACCCAGGTGTGGTCTGTTGCGTGGCGTATCGTTGTAGTACCGCTTCGGCCATGGCATGGCGTGCCACGACCGCTCCCTCTTCGTGCTTCCCCGGTGAAATGCGTGCTGCGTGTGTATTGCTTTATTTGCCGAGCGCTTGATCTATGGCGTCATTCATCACCCACCCCTCCCATCGAAAAATGACCCAGCCCCGCGTCCCCACGCAGGCCGCGCCGCAGATACCACTTCGCCGCTCCCAGCACGCCTTTGCGACCGTGCTCCGTCACCCACACCGGCACTCGCGACAGAAACGCGCGCGCGCTGCGTCCGTGCAGGAATCGCTCCTGGAACGTGCTGCGTTCGAGCAAGGCGAATAGCGAATACAAAAAACCACCGGCGAGATACACACCGCCCTGGCTCATGAAGGTCATGGCAAGGCTGCCGGCAAAACTTCCCAGCGATGCGCAAAAGATCTCTACCGCTTCCACTGCCTCCGCATCACGGCGCATCGCAGCAGCCTCGGTAATTGCTTCAGGTGTGGAAAGCTTGGGTGTTTCGCCGCGCAAGTTGCACAGCGCCACGTACAAGACCAGCAAGCCGGGGCCTGACACGATGCGTTCGTACGCCACGTAGCCGCCATGTGGCGCCAGATGCGCAAGCACTTCGCGTTCGCGAATCGAATTGGGCGCGAAATCCATCTGGCCGGCTTCGGTCGTCAACACGCAGCCACCGTCCGGACCAGGTAGACGCACTGCTGCGCCAAGACCGGTGCCCGGCCCGATCACCAACGTCGGACCGTCGACCTGCGTGTCCGGTCCGCACAAGAGGCGTGCGCCGCTATCAGCGTCCTGGTCGATGGCGTAGCCCAGCGCCTCGAAATCGTTGAGCACGGCGACGTCGTCCAGGGCCAAGGCGTGGCGCAGTTGCGATAAATGGATCGGCCAGGCGGTGTTGTCGGTCAGCACATCGTTGCCGATGACCTGTCCGGCACAAGCGATCACGCAATGGCGAACCGGCGTGCGCGTATCGGTCTCGACGAAGGCCTGCAGCAGTTCCGTCAGCCCCGGAAAATCCGCACACACGAACTTGCGATACGCCAGCACCTCGACCTCGCGCCTCTCGTCTTGCGAGGTCTGCATCAGGGCAACGCGCGCATAGGTTCCCCCGACATCAGCCGCCAAAAACGGCGTCGCCGGAACACTGACTGGACGATCCAGAGGGTCGATGACTGCGTTCACTGTGCCTCCCCGCACCGGGAACGGCATCAGCTTGCGGCCTCATTGTCACCGGTGTCAACTTGCGATGCAGAATCTATAATTAAGATAAGAAAATGACACTAACTATTTTAATTTATGATATTTTTTTGAAAACTAAAGATGGCAATTTCTTGAAATAAGCTGCATTGCAGCAATAAGCAAAACAGCCTGCAGATTGGGCGCTAGCGGATGTTCCTTGCCTCGCGCTAAGTAGGCTGGGGTGAGTGGGAGCGAACCCCAACGCTATACAGACGGCGATACCCTTTGATGCTGAAGATCACTTCCATCACCGTCGCCCCGGCGTTCGCCGGGGCGACGGGTCAACATCAAATATCCGGAGCCGTTGGGAGTTGCGCTGCGCTCGTCCCAACCTACGGTGCACTCACGACATCGTGCGCATGGCTGTGCTCACGCAGAATCTTCAATACATCCGCCATAGCTTCTGGATTGTTCGGCACCTTGTGATCGGAGTGAACGATCAACGTCGTCGCGGAACCCGGCAGCAATGCACTGCTCAATGGCACATAACCATCACCCGGTGGTTTTACGCCTCGCAGCACCCCGGCGATCGTGTCGTAACGCACACCGGCCGCAGGCATCAGCTTTTCATTCGCGAGCGATACCGGCTCATCGGGCCGCAAGCTGGTGATGCTGGTGATGTGGCCGGCCTGAAAAATCGACGCGATGGCCGGCTGGATGGCGGTCGGATTCTCGGCGGCGATGCGCATGATGCCCGCCATTTCTTCAATATGCCGCCATGCCAGGAGACCTACCAGGCGTCCCAGCATTCCATCCGCGGCAGGACTTCCGCGTTGTGGCGCGGCCATGAAGATGATCTCGTCGACGCCCGCATACGGCTTGAACTCGAACACGTTCTTGAGCGTGGCCAGATCACCTGCATCCGCGTGCAAGCTATCCATCGGCACGGTAAACGCGGCGCTCCATACGTCCGGCGTGCTTTGCGCGCATAGCAAGCGCGCAATCACGCCGCCCATGCTGTGCCCGATCAACACCACCCCCTGCCGTGCCGGTGCATGGCCATCCGGATCGAGCACATGCCATGCATCATCCATGTAATGCTGCACGCGATAGCGCTCTACCAGCAGCGGTGCGTTGCTTTGGTAGACGACATGCCAGATCTGGTAACGCCGATGCAGTTCCGCGTCGCCCATGATCGCGTTGCTCAATCGCGCCCAGATCAGCGGACTCCCCGCAACGCCGTGGATCATGATGATCGGCGTCTTGTTCGGATCGTAATCATCAAGCAGAAACAGGCCCGATCGCTTGCCAATTTCCGCACCGCCGATCATGCCCCACCATGCCAGCCGCTTCAGCCGCGTTCGCTCCAGCAACTGCGCGAATGGCGCCGACACGTCCTCGGCCAGTGCATAGCGATTGGGACCTGCCACGTGTTCGGGTTGCAGCAAGGGGTTCTGCACCACCAGCACCGGCATACCGTCATGCGCTTCCAGCCATAGCGTGGCCGGACGAAACACGCCTTCCGGCGTGTAGAGACGGCAGATGGGGCGATCCGAACACGGCAAGGAAAACGCCACCATCGGCACGCCAAAACCGGCACGGTGATGACGGACGCCATCCAGCGGATCCATCGATACCTGATCGGCCGGTTCCAGGTAGATGCTTTTGGCCAGGCTGTCGGGCATGCCGCGAAATTCGACGCGCAGCGCGATACCGCCGAGCAACGCACGCCCTGCCATCACCTGCACGGGCACATCTTGCGACACCAGATCGAAGAACGCGCGGCTGCATTGCGTGGCAAGCAAGCCCGCCGCCGTTTCCGTCGCCGCCTGTTCGGCCGCCATCGCCTCGTGCGCCAGGGTGGCGCAGTGCAGCCATGCTTCCGCCTGAGTTGGTGCGGATTGCGCGCGGATGGCTTCCGTTTCGCGAGCCTGGGCTTTTTCGAGCAGCGTCTCGGCGGAGATGCCGGCGACATGTCCACCACCGGTCGAGGCACAGCCGGACAACCAGGCCATACCCATCCATGCCATGCAGGCGACAGCGCGGGCAACTGGCGGACGACTTATGCGGTGATGCTCACATCCCATCTCCCCTGCTCCGATTAATTCCGCTTGGCTGCGTGTCCACGTAGGCTGGGATGAAATCGTAGGCTGGGGTGCGAACCCCAGCATCGCCATGCATGATCATGCTGGGATTTCATCCCGGTCTACGCGTGTCGGTGCATGGTGTTTGAATAAATCAGGACACCCCCAACTCTCGTCACCAGTCCAAATCCACCCACTCCCGCTTCTGTGCCCTGACGTCTTCCGTCGTGGCGGCGTTGGCATCCCAGTCAGGCGTACAACCCCGATAGTTCGACCGATGGGGATGGCCATAATGATTCACATATCCAGGTGAATGCGTTCCGTATGAATACACCATATCATGCGATTTGCATGCATTCGCCAATGCTTGCTCCGTACCGGCGCACCAGTCGGTCGACGCACCGTGGTGGTAGGCGACGATGGCACGCAGCGAGAGATTGGCAGGCAAGCTGGGGATGCGGTCGAAGGCGCAATCGCCCGGCAGCAGCATATGCGTTGCCGCTTCGCCGGGTGGCTTGCGGGTGATGGTGACGGCCAAGCCGGAGTGGTTTCGATCTTCTTTCTGCACGGTGGCCGAGAATGCCGCGCACTTGCGGATGCTGACCTCGTCGTTGGCTCCAATTGGGAACGACACCGCTTTGTCGCGCAATGCTTCCGGCCAGCACTTGGCATTGGCCAGCTTTGCGGCGAATCGGGCGGCCTGCGGCGATACCCACTGGCGCGGGGCAAGCCATTCGCATTGCTGCGCGGCAGGATTTTTCTTGTTTGCCGACCAATAGTGGTCTTTGTCCCAATGGGTCAAGATGACCGGCACATGGTGCGAACCCGATTGCACAGGGAGCCGGGTCGCCGTGTAACTTGGGTTGTTGTTGTCCGGATGGTATTCATTGCCACCGTAATCGACGTAGCCGCACACGTCGTCGTTTTGATCGCGCAGGCCGATGCAATCGCCCTGCCCTACATCAAACACGCGCACGCCTTTGATTTCGGTGGTGCTTTTACGGAATAGCTGCAACGTTGCCGTGTTCGCGGTGGCCGTGACCGTCTTGGCGACGTCAAGCTGGGTCGGAGTTGCCTTCGTTGCCATACGCCACCCCTACAGGACCTGATAGTCGGGATAGATACCGACGTTTTCGAATGGAGGGCCACCGCCCGGCCACGGCGGCGTACCACCGTATTCACCGAAATCCGCATCGGGAAGAAATTCAAGGTTGAAAACGTTCAGGAGTAAATCGCGGTGCTCTTTCGCGGCATCCTGGCCGGTGATGTAGCAAGGTTGCGCGTCGATAAGGTCAAAGTCCGCCGCTGCCACGACCGGCAGGCCAACGGATGGGCTCAAGATGATTTCTTGCCACGATCCCTCCTGTATCTGCTCGACACCGCCATGAATGTCGGTATCGCTCAGCAGCAGCAATATCGTGGCGAATTGATCGACATCCATCTCAAGCAAAAGATGGCGGCGCTGATTGTCCACCTCAGGCATGCTTCGCTTATACGGCGCGCGCACCCAATCGAGATCGAGAAAATAATCGCGCCGCACGCAATCCAGCCAAACCCGGTGGGTGGGTGGCCGTGAGTCAGGATGGCGCCGGTCCAGAATGCCGGGCCAATGCTCCGGCAGCCTTTCCCGATGTTTCATGGCCTCGTCACTCAATGGATCGATCGCTTCGACGAACGCGAAATATCGCCCATCGCCGCGTGTATAAAAATTCTCACGCATAAGCCACTCCTACTCGGGACGAATACCAGGATTAAGCGGTTTGTAGGACGGTATGCGCTCCTCGCGCTCCTGAACCGTGTCATGAATACGCTCGTTACCGTTGAGGGCCTGCAGTACGGGGCGATGCAATGCTCGTGTCATGCGATAGACGCCCTTCCGCGACTGGCGCATCGTGCCTTCGGGATTTGCCTTGTACTTCGCAAGGAATGCCTCATCAAATGCCAAGCCGAGCGACTTGGCACGGTTCTTCATCGAGTGAAGCGGAATATTGGCCAGCCCATCGGGGTCGTAGCCACCCCCTATATTGGAATGGACCCCGGCATACCAGACCTGCTCCAGGCGCTTGTCTGAAACAGCTTGTGCCGGGCGCCATAACGTGGGTGCAAATTGTTTGCGGCATTCGTCCAATGCCAACGCGTGGTAAGCATGCTCGACGATGGGAGACAGGCTGACATCGTGAAACCGATGCAAGCGCCGGGTCATGAAGTTGAGAACGCCCACCGGAATGCCCAAGGCGCCCACTGTGTCAAAGACACCCAGAAATCGCACGGTTATGTCCAGGCACCCGTGCTCGGCGCGGAATGCTGCGGCGTCGGCCTGCGTGCGATAGAGCTTGTAGGCATCAGGGCCGTAGAAGAGATGGGACTTCGGCAGCAAACCCACCTTGGTAAGGAGGCCTACCAGGCTGCGCGCAGTGAACGCGCCGCGACTGAATCCAAAGATATATATTTCATCTCCGGGTTGATAATTGAGACACAGGAATTGATAGGCCTCCAGAATATTGCGCGAAACGCCATAACCCGTGGCGCCTTCAACCCATTTTGAAATGCCCCAATGCGTGCCCACGCCTTTGTCGTAGAACGAGATCTGACTCACTCCTTCGTGATCACGCGGCAGCACCGCACGGACCAATTTGACGACATTGGTCGGCTTGCGTTTCCCGGCATGGCGGGCATCGAGCTTTCCTTCCGATAGCAGCAGGCGTATTTGCCGCCGGGCATACGCCATGAAACGCTCGCGGTCTTCCTTGTCACGCTGGTCGGGAGTGTTCCAGGTTCCATCGCAGGCAAGAACGATTCGCCGCATGGACGGGTTAGCGGGAAGACTCATACCCCTCACCTCTCAGCGTGACAGGCGTGGGCGTCATCCTGCCCACGACGCCCTTCAAACATATCAAATTTCCGTCGCCCTCACATCGCGACAATGGGAAACTTGACAGCTAATCAGCCAATCCCGATCGCATCGGGAGCACGCATAAGATCATTGGTAATAGAAGTCGTTCCCCAGCACTTTTTTGTAGAACTTGAACGTTCTGCCAAAAGTGTAATCACGGGCTGCCGGCCCCCGGGCATTCCGCCAGCAAAATGCGCGTTTCCACGCCGGCGTTACTCGATTCGTCTGGCAAAGAAATCATGGTTTTCAGTTCCGTCTGCTTGGTTGCGTTATTTGAGTTCTGCCGGCTTTACATCCACGCGCAGACCTTCTTTGTCGCATCTGTCTTCAAGGTCTTTGACCCATTGGCGGGTGACCCGATAGTCGCTACCGTTGACGTCGGCCTCGGTGGAGACGACGTCTTTGTCCAGATCGAGCAAGCGCCTGGAGCGTTCCAGTGCGGTTACACCGTCTTCCCACAGTATGATTTGGTGCCCAGCCGGCCAGATGACCCAGGAAAAATAGGCCCCACCACTGTCTTTCTGGCCCAAAATGCAGGCTTGTGTTTCGGCGTGGACGTGCCGGGTGCGTAAATAATTGACCAGCACCGGGCGGTAATTGGAAAAAAACTTGTCTTCAGAAACCTTGAAGGTTTCCAGATGACCTTGACAGCTGGCAATGGTTGGCAAGAAATCCAACAGCGTCAAAGCTATTAAAAAGCCTGCACGCCCCATCACATCTCCCTGTTAAATTCCTGGCGCAAAAAGTGTCACATAGGTGTCGACGATGAAGATAGTAGCAATAGCCTTGCTTGACTCAGCGCCAACATGCCTGGCGATAGGGATGCTGGGATTATCATCCCAGCCTATGTGTTTCGTTGCCGCGCGAAAGGAATTTCATCAAGTAGGCTGGGATGAAATCCCAGCATCACAAGTCCCAAGATGCCGGCGCCCCGGCCCATACGCTTTCGCAGCATGGTTCAGCGCTTATCCACCGCCTCACGCCCAATCGCGGGATCATCCGTAAAGAACGCATCGACGCCGGCATTGAGATAAGCGCGAATTTCAGCAACCGAGCCGGCCTCATTGAAGGTTTTCGGATCGCTTCCCTGCCAGAAGTTCTTCGCGAGAAACTGGTTCTCCGGCCGGAACGTGTACGGATGCAATTCCAAGCCCGCCGCGTGCGCATCGTGCACCAAGGCCGACGGCTGCCCCAGCCTGCCGTCGGCGAGTAGCGGAATGATCGAACGCGTTGCCGGGCCGATCGCATCGGCGTACATGGCAATGTCGTGCAACCCGGCCGGCTTCATCATCCCGGCATAGGTCAGCGCGCCGCCGGAAGCGACCACGTCATAGGGTTGCTCGTTCGATTGCCCGATCAATTGCAACAGACGAATGTTGGGATGCTCGTGCCGCGCCTGCGCGCCGCCCAATTTACCGTGCAGATATTTAAGATTGGCGATCTCAAAAGACTGGATCTCGACCGGCGCACTGCGCGTGTAGCTATGCGCAGCCAAGGTAGCGAGCAGCTTGTCTTCCATCGGCAAGCCAAGCTTCTGGTAATAGGTGCCGTGCTTGATCTCCGGAATGATGCCAATGGGCCGACCGACTACTGCGGATTCGGCGGCGACGAAATCGATGATTTCATCCAGCGTGGGGATCTGGAATTCGCCGTCGTAGCGGGTGCTGCGCACTTGCGGCAAACGCTCGCGTGCGCGCAGTGTTTTCAGTTCGGCCAGCGTGAAGTCTTCGGTAAACCAGCCGGTGACAGCTTTGCCGTCGATGGTCTTGGTCGTCTTGCGGCTGGCGAATTCCGGATGCTCGGCCACATCAGTGGTACCGCCGATTTCGTTTTCATGGCGCGCCACCATCACGCCGTCCTTGGTCATCACCAGGTCCGGCTCCACATAATCGGCGCCGTCGGCAATCGCTTTGCCATATGACGCCAAGGTGTGTTCCGGACGCAGGGCGCAGGCGCCGCGATGACCGATCACCAGCACCTTGGATGCCAAGGGTTTTTCCATCGCCTGTGTTGTCATGGTTCCCAGCGCTAGTGCCATCGCAACCATCAAAGGGATATATCGCATGTCTTATCTCCGTGGCGGGGAGCATAGCGTGACAACAGGCCGCCAGCATTATGCAGGCGGCCTTGTACGCAGTAGCCGTCAGAACTTGGTCGAGAAGGTAAAGAAGTACTGCCGCGGTGCCATCGGGTAGGTGTTGTAGGTACCCGAAGCAGCACCTACCGATACCTGGTAATTACCCTTGCGGTTGGTCAAGTTGGTGACATTCAAGCTCAGCTTGGCGTCGTGGAAGACATCGTCGATGGGCAACGCGTAGCTGAGCTGTCCGCTCATCAGGAAATAGCCGGCCATCGACAGATCGTTGGTGTAAGTGGCGTAGACCTTGCCCACCGCATCGCCGATCAATTGACCGCTGAATCGGCCATAGCTCGCGCTGATGATGAACTTGTCCATCCATTCCGGGCTGCCCGGCACTTTCTTGCCCGCCGTCGGCACCAGGGCGGCGCCGCTGAAATAGTTGTCGTTGTATTTGGAGTCGTTATACGACACGGCGTTGTAGATGCTCAAATGCTCGCCCATGTGCAGCGTCGCAGCCACGTCGGCGCCGTTGGTGGTGACACTGCCCACGTTCTCGATGATCGACGCGCCGCCGACGATTGATGAAATAACCGGCGTAGGGCTGATCTGCAGCAAGCGGTTGGAGAAATTCACATGGTACGCACTCACCTGGCTATCCAGGCCAGTGAACGGACCGACATCGAAATCATGCTGCGAACGCAAGCCAAGCTCGTACACCCACGCCGTTTCCGGTTTCACGTTCTGCTTGAAGATATCGAACGCCTGCTGGCTGCCCAGGCTCCATGGGGACAGGTTGTTGGCGGTCGCGAACTGACGCATGTTCTGCTGTGCGTTGACGAACAATTCGTCGTGCTGGGTGATGTCCCACGTCGCGCCAATCTGCGGCAGAAAAACCTTGTGGCTGTCGATGCTGCCGCTGGGATATTGAATCACGCCCACCGTCGATTTCGGCAGCGGCTCCACTGGATACCATCCATCCGCATACTGGAAACTCGACTTGAATCCTGCTTGCAGCGTGATGTTGGGCGTGACGTGCCACAAATCGGAGATGTATGGCTGAATCACATCGCTGCGCGCGTCGTCTTCATACTGGGTGATCAGCGGATCGGCCGGCCGCGCATAGGGCGTCGCCGCATCAGGATCGTTGACGTTGAGCGGATACCAGCGGCGATCCTGGGAAAGCCGGTTGTGCTCCCACCACACGCCTGCGCTCAGTTCGTTGGTGTCGGTGGTCCAATTCAGCGAGGACAACCAGCCGCGGCGGTTGATGTCGTATTCGGTGGTGCGGATCGCATAACCGGAACCGCCAAACACCTGCTTGAGATTCTGGTGCGGGAAATACACCGCGAACAAAGCCGGCAAACCCGCTACCTGGATGGGTCCGGCTACCACGCCCGCACCCTCGTCGCGGTGGTAATACACCTGGTTGGACCAGGTGATCGCGTCGGTGATGTACCACTCATATTTCGCGTAGGTCAGATAATCGGTGCGCTGCGCGTCGCTGTAGTAATTGCGGTAGTTGTTGCCATCCGCCGCCGGCGGTGCCCCGTTGGCGCCGAGATAACTGAGCGCCTGCTGGAAATTGGGATACATGAAGGCGCGCGTATAGGGCATGCGCCCCTGCCCGGCCACCGTGCCGTGATAGTTGGCATCTTCGTTCGGCTCCACCTTGTCCGAATAATCGGCATAGAAGGTAAAGGTGCCGTGTTTGTCGTGATGCACGAATTTGCCATCGAGCTGAGTACCGCCCTGGTGACCATCGAAATCCCAGGCGCGTTGATCTTGATGCATGATCGACACGTAGGCCGAATTGTCGCCGCCGAAACGACCGGTATCGAAACGCGCATAGGTGCGCGTCGTGGCATAGCTGCCGATGGTCTGCGCAAAACGGCCACCCATCGTTGCCGCCGGATCGCTGGAAAAGGTGACAATGCTGCCGCCCAGGTTGGACGTGGATGCCGTCGCCAGATCGCCAGCGCCGGAGAACAAGGTGACGTTGCTGACGTCCTCGCTGATGATCGCGCGCTGCGGCGTCAGGCCGTTGTAATTGCCATACTGCTGGTCGCCCAACGGCACACCGTCCATCGTGTAGCCAAGCTGCTGGCCGTTGAAACCATGCACGAACAGCGAGGTGTTCTGCTCGTTGTTGCCCCACGGATCGGCGGTGCGATACAGCACGCCCGGCAAGGTCTGGATGGCCTGCAGCGGGCTGGTGCCGGGCAGAATCTTCTGGATTTCCGAATCGCTCAACGAGACCGCGGAGCGCGCGCTGTTCTTGGCCGAAACGCTCACCACGTCCAGCTGCTTGGGATCGTTGTTTGCGGAGCCGGCTTGCGCGGCGGCAGTGGCAGCGACCGTAGCGTTCGATGACGTTGTCACGCCATTGTTATCGGCATGCGCCATGGCACTGAGTACAGCCAGCACGCTTGAAGCCAGTATTTTCCGTGCGTAACCATTAGCCGACTGTGCGTTCGCCGCACGTCTCGTATTGAAAATCATCAAAACTCCCCAGTGATGTCGCTGCAGTGTGTCTGGTGTCCATCGCGCATCACCAAAAAAACGCCACCCACGTTGACCATGGCGGCGATTCATCGTGATGGCGAGGTACAAGCCGTCGGATTGCCCGGTGTGGACGGGTCTTCCAAATGCGATGCGCGTCACACGCGAACCTTCACCGCATTGGATCGAGCCAAATCGTCCGGCCGCGCATGATGGGGAATCAACGTGACAGCTTGGTGAATCGCGCAGTGAAAGCACGTGTCAGGGAAGCGGCACGTGTCGGAGGCGGATGGGATTTATATCGGCGGAAACCACGTGCTTGTCGTGCTGGCGAAAGCCGACCAGCAGACGTTACTGACTGTCTTTGGCGTGATGCACCGCCGGTGATCCATGATGAAACAATGTGATCAGAATGCGTTCGCGCTGGTAGGGTTTTTGAATCGCGTACAGACCGATCACGGCAATGACCGCCGCTGCGCTTAGCTTCAAGAATGTCTTGAAAATTCCATTGGGCATAAAGGCTCTCACCAGTTCGTAGGATGCTCTCTCTTTGACCGCCAACAGCGTGCAATCAAACAGCCAATGCCATGCGGCGCGGCGCGACCTGATATATGCCATCTCATTGAACATCGCCTCGGCCCACTCTTTGCGATGCGGCGGCATGATCCACGCTGCGAATCGACTAACGCTGGCCAGATCGATGAATTTTCTGCGTCCGTTGGCCATTACGCCCGCCCCGGTGACAACGGCCGCCATGTCGCGCCTTTGGGCCGTGAATGCTCGGTGGCGTAGGCCGCGCCTTTGGTGGTGAGGCGATACAACTTTCTAGGCGGGCGGCCTTGGTGTGGCGAAGGTTCCCACTTGGCGTCGACCATGCCTCGATCACTCAGGCGCATCAGGATGGGATAGATCGTTCCGGAAGGAAGCCCTGTCTGTTCGGAAAGATCGTATCCGTGCTGCCATTGCGTGCGCTGCGAAAGTAATGCAGCGAGGAGTTGCATGGTTTGCGCGGAAGGGGCTCGGGATCGTGTCATGCAATAACTCTACATATAT
>NZ_DATEJY010000060.1:0-5928 GCF_035277725.1 Dyella sp.
GGTATGGACCGGCAGGGGAGTCGCCATGACACGCAGCAATGTCTCGAAGAAGTCACTCATCGATTCAGGAACGAATGCGGCGACCGAGTTCACGGTCGCGGACTATCTGTTGACTCGGCTCAAACAGCTGAATGTTACCGACGTATTCCAGATTCCGGGCGATTACGTCAAACATTTCACCCAGGCACTGGAGCATTTCAACGGCATTAAAACGATCGGCGCGATCAACGAACTGGATGCCGCTTACGCCGCCGATGCGTACGCGCGAAGCCGCGGGCTTGCGGCGGTTTCGCTGCAATTTGGCGTGAGCACGTACAGCGCGCTCAATGCCATTGCCGGTGCGTGGGTGGAACGTAGCCCGATTGTGGTGATCAGCGCCACGCCGGGCGCCGACATGCGCGATATCACGGATATGTATGACGTGCTGTTCCACCATTCCACCGGCGACCTGGATGCGGATCGGAAGATCTACGAGAACGTGACGGTCAAGGCGATCACGCTCAGCACCAATGTCGGCGCTGCCGAGCAAATCGATGAATTGCTGACCGATGCGATCACAGACAAGCGGCCGGTATATATCGCCTGCTACAAGGAGGTTTGGGGTCAGCCCTGCCCACGCCCGCCAAAGACGCCACTCAAGCCTCGCGTTGCCAAGAGCCCGGAACTGGCGCTTCGCAATGCCGTGGATCAGGCCTGGACCCAGATTACGGCGGCTAAGCAGCCATTGATTTTTGCGGGCGTGGAGATTCTGCGCTTCGGTTTGTCTGATTTGCTCAAGCAGATCATCGACGCCAGCGGTTTTCTCTACACCACCACCACACTCGGCAAGACGGTGTTGGATGAGAAGGGCGACAAGTTCATCGGCACTTACTCCGATGCCGCGTCGATCGAATCCGTGCAGGATGTGGTCCATGCCTCCGACTGCGTATTGACCTTGGGCACCATCATTACCGACGACTATCTTGCCTTTATCGAAAGCAAGTATGCCGACATGGTGTTGGCCGATACCTCAGGCGTCCGCGTCGGTTATTTCAAATACGGCGCCGTCACCATGCAGGATTTCATGCAAGCGCTGTTGGCGAAGTTCAAGGCCGACAAGGCTTATCCGATCAAGGTCAAGGCACCGCCACAGCCGAAATATCCGCAGCCGTGGGCGGGCAATTCCGACCCGGTTTACAACGACAAGCCGCACATCATCACCTATAACCGATTCTTTGAGCACACGATGAGTTTCCTGCAGGACAACAACCTGCTGAAGGATATCGTGATGACTTATGGCGTCAGTTCGGCCATGTACGTCGCTACGAACTGCTATGGCCTGCCGCAGGGCAGTTTTATCTCATCGGCCGCATGGCAATGCATTGGCTTTGAGACGGGCGCGGCGTCCGGTGCGCAATTGGGCAGCGGCAAGCGGGCTTGGACCGTGGCAGGCGACGGCGGCTTCATGATGGTTTGCCAGTCGCTATCCACGCTGGCGCGTAACAAGCTAAACGCAGTCATCTTCGTAATGAGCAACAAGGTTTACGCCATCGAGCAGGTCTACGTGAACATGGATGCGTTCAAACCTGGTCCGAAAAACCGCTTCGACACCTTCGACATTCTTCCTGAGTGGGATTACCTCGCCTTGGCGAAGGCGTTCGGCGCGGAGGGCATCCGGGTGGAAACGGTAAACGAACTGAAAGCGGCATTGCCCCGCATCGCGGGGATCAAGCACAAACCCGTGCTGGTTGAAGTGGTCATCCCGCAAAAGGATCTGCCCGGCCAGATGTACCGACTCGGCAGCGAATGAAACGCCCCATCCCAATCCGAGGGCTCAATCATGACGCAAAAAACCTACTCGATCTTTGGCGCCGGCGCCGCCGGCCTCTATACCGCCTGGCGGCTGCTGAGCGGCGAATGCAAGAAAACCAAATTCGCCTCGAAACAGCTGAAGAAAGGCGACGTTCTAGAGTTATACGACTGGGGCCGCTACGACTTCTCCAAACGGAATCCCGGTACGCGTGCGGCTGGTGCCCGCGTTTGCACCTGGCATTACAACAACGACAAGACCGATTCGTACGTTGAACTGGGCGGCATGCGCTATTCCTTTTGGAGCAGCGTGCCGACCAAGGAATTTCCCGACCCGAACAATGGCCTGGCACCCGGCCATCGCGTGGTCTCTGCCGTGATTTCACTGCTCGGCCTGGAAAAATATTCAGTTCCGTTCAACGTCACCAATAACCAGCTGTTCTATTTGCGCTCGCGTAACTTCTATCTCAACGCCATCGGCTCGAACACTCCTGCGCCGTATACGGTGAACAACTTCGGCGCATCCACCACGCCCGACCAAGGCTTCACCACCGTGCAAGACTTGGCGACAACCAAGCCATGGGCGGAATTCACGCGCCGTGATTGGTGCCGCTTCTATCAAAACGGCCGAATCACCGCGCAGTTGCCGGAATCCAGCATCTTCCAGCAGGGTGACTATCTCAAGGACATCGGTTACTGGAACCTGCTCTACGATCAGCTGGGTGCGGAAGGCTACGATTATGCTGCCGACGGCAACGGCTACAGTTCCAACGTGATCAACACGCATGCCGGCGTGTCGTTCAACATCAACAACGAATTTACGCCGGGTAGCCAGTACCGAACGTTATCCATCGGCTATTCGGGCATGTTCAACGCCTTGTTCGACGAGGTCGTGAAGCTTGCCAAGGCCAAGAGCATCGACTTCCGTTATCACCCCGATACGCGCCTGCATTCGATCCTGTGGAAAGCCGGCAAGGTAGCGTTTACCTATGCCCACCGCGACAACCCCAACATCGCCGCCGGTTCGCGCGAGGCCGACGCGGCCTGGATGGCCATGCCGCGTGCCGCGATCGATCTGGTCGCACAAGCCACGCGCTTCCGCGCACCGGCGAAAGGCGAGGTGGACGTGTTGAATCACGAAAAGGTCAACCTGTACCTGGAATCGACGATCATGCAGCCGTCGTACAAGGTGGGCATGTTCTTCGATCAGCCGTGGTGGGCACCCGACGCAGACAATCCAGCGCCATATCCCGCACAGATCATCGGCTACACCATCACGCCGGACACGATCGCCAAGCTGCGTACACTGAAATTTCCCGCTGCAACCTTAAAAGCGATGCAGTCCTTGATCGACGTGCCTTACACCTCCGTGGCGGACATGCAGGGCGCGATCGAGAACATGACCGAACAGGCGCTTACCATCGCGCAGACCAAGCAACTCACCGTCGTCTCGCGCAACGACACCATCGGTCCCAGCGTGAGCAACTCGCCGATTCGCATGGTGGTGTATTTCGGCAATAACGCGATCGAGCCGAAGAAGAAACCCATCTACGGCATCCTGGCCAGCTACGACGACGAAGACAACACCGCGTTCTGGCAGGAACTGGAACTAGGCCCCAAGCATCAACGCGAGATCCCGATTTCGCAGGATACACAGCCCTTGGAGGGTCCGCGCACCGTGCCAAAACGCATGGTGAAGATGCTGCGCAAGATGCTGGCCGAACTTCACTTCGGCCCCAACTGCGATTACAGCGCCGTGCCCGAGCCGCTGCAGGCTGCCTACATGGATTGGTCGCTGCCCCCGTTCAACGCGGGCTACCACGAATGGGCACCGCACTTCGACGTCGGCGACGTGCAGCGCAAGATACGCAAACCCTCGCAACTGATCGATGGCGCCGACGCCGATATCTTTATCGTCGGCGAGGCGTATTCGAACGACCAGGCCTGGGTGGAAGGCGCCTATTGCACGTCCGAATCGGTACTCAACGATTTCTTCGGCATCGAGCCGATCATCGACAATCGCGAGTATCCGTTTATCTGTCCGGAAGGATCGACGGACGAGACCACCGAGGAACTGCAGAAGCTGCTTCGGAAAGCGGGGCCGCGAAAAGATGCCGAGGCGGTTTGAGTAAATCAAGGCCAGAGCCACGGGCGCTCCTCTGGTCATCGTTGCACCTTCATCAAGCAGCGCCCTTTATGGAAGCTCTGATTAATACCGCGCGGCAGCAGCGCCCGCGTAGGCTGGGATGAAATCCCTGCATCGGAAGCCGCAAACATGCCGGGATTTCACCCCAGCCTACGCGTTTCATCGATGTCGCTTGAATAAACCGGAGCATCCTTAGGTAGGGAGTGAACGCTATGAAAAGTTTATTGGTCGGTTTGGCTGTATTTGGCCTGGCGTTGTGTGTGAACGCCAGCGGCACATCCGGTGCAAAAATGCAGCAGTACACGCGTTCCGTTACGCCGCCCATTCCCATGTGTCCGCCGGGCGAGCATGCGGTGTGGTTTAACGGCAAGTGGGAATGTGTGCCTATCGATTGATCTTGCTAGTCCTTAACGACCACGCCGTGCATCACGTGGGTGGCGCGACGTTGGGGATCCCAAGCCTGCCGGTCGTCATTGGAACGGAGATGGTTAAACCATCTCCGTTCCGTTTTCTTATTTCTGGTGATGTGGATGTTGTTAAAAGTGGTGTAGCTTGAGGTGCGTTTGCCGAAGGCGATCGGTGCCGCTACAGCCAGACCAGATAAGGATGATCGAAGGAAGAAAGATGAATCTCGAGTTAGATGATTCGTTGATGAAGAAGTTTGGGGTCGACGAGAAAGAGGCGTTGGAGCTTCTGGCCATAGCTCTGTACAAATACAAGGGCATTCATGGTTCGCTGGCTGGCAAATTGATCGGAAAGACGGAGTTTGAGTTTCATGCTTTGCTCTCTGAGCGAGGCGCTACGATCAATTATGACGTTGACGACCTTGTTGATGACATCAAAAAATGACCGTTGAGGAGCGGTAAACGTAAACAACAGGGCTATCGTCGACAAGCTGACAAGGCGATTGCATTGTCGGTGGAATTGCAATCGGACGTCTGGATCATTGACGAAGTAGCAGGACGTAGCATCGCCAAGAAACTGGGCCGAAACATCATCGGCATGGTGGGCGTGCTTCTGGAAGCAAAGAAGCAGGGGCATATCACATCCGTCAAACCCTACTTGGATAAATTGCGAAATACCGGCTTCAGAATGAGTGCCGAGCTGTATCAGATGGCGCTGAATGCTTCTCAAGAATCGCAAGTTGGTTAACCAGTTTCGGGCCAACCGAGCGGCGAAGCTTGATGACGGACCGTGCTGTGGGCGTAGGTAGCTAAACGGCTTAGTCAACGCCGTCCCGGTTTCTGGGTCACTTGACCAGGGAAGCTATACGTTGTCTTCGGCTGGAACCTGGCCTGAGGCCCATGTCGCAAGACTATCGTTGTCGTGCAAAACGCTTGCCAAGAACGTGTTCATTTCAAGAAATTGCGGCGTTTCACCCGACTGGGCCATGTGGTGGAACGACTTGCGAACCAGATCGTCGAACGGGTATGCGAACACCACTTCCTCGCCGGCATTCCGGCCGAGCCGGACACGGTCCTCACATGCGGTTATCGAGCAGGAGCGATACGTGCGGCAGTTGATGGGACGCGCCGCGTAGAGGGTGCATAGACCCTGTTCGTTCAACAGACCACATTGCGAACCAGGTCCGGATTTTTCGAGTGAAGGAAGTCGCTGAGCGATCTTCGCTTTTTCAGACTCTGAGAGTTCACGTAGTTCTCTCGCAATAACGGTAGCTTCCTGCTCGCTAAACACAATGCGCATATGCGTACAGCACATGGCGCATCCGCCTTCGTTTGGGCATGCCGGCTTGGGATAACGATGGCTGCCTAGTTCGTCCTTGACGATGGTGTTGGCAAGGTGAAGCAGGACGGGGACCTGATGGCTGTCTTCATCTTCACCCACGACGAGGCGAGCGACGATGCTTTGCGCCCGTTCTTCCAGCAGCGGCCGGTATCGACGCATGCCTTCCTCGGATGCACAGCGTTCCTCGAGTACGGCGTCGACGATGCTGGCTGCGAGTTCTTTCAATGGTTGTTTCATGTGCGATGGGG
>NZ_DATEJY010000061.1:0-62369 GCF_035277725.1 Dyella sp.
CAACGTGACGTTCTCCGTAACGGGGCCGGCTACCTACATGGGTGGCACGCAGCAGCTGGTGGCGGATCCGTCGTGGACCAACGACTACCAGGATGCGTATTCGCAAGCGCATAGCACGGTGATCCAGGGCGTGCCGTATGCGTTCTTCCATTCGCCCGGCGATCCGGAACTGAACTTCGAAGGCGGCTTGCAGAAGATCGCACTGCGCAGCACGTTTACGCCTGGCACCGTGACGGTGACGGCGAGCGCGCCGGGCCTGCAAAGCAGCAGCGTGACGTTGACGTCGGTTGCACCGGCGGCGCCATCGCAAACGCAGGCGCCGGTGATCATCGTGCCGCCGGTGGACGAAGCGACTACCTCGGGTTATCCGGCGACCTTCACCGTCGTGGCCTCCGGCTCGGGCACGCTCAGCTACCAGTGGTCCGACAAGAACGGCCCGATCAAGGGAGCTACCAACGCGACCTACACCACGCCCGCGACGACGGCTGCCGACAACGGCGATACGTTCACCGTGACGATTGCCAGCAGCAACGGCACGGTGACGTCGACGCCGGTGACGCTCAGCGTTGATGCGCCCGCCAACGTGGTGATTACCACGCAGCCGGCGTCGCAAGCAGTCGTGGATGGGCAGTCGGCAACGTTGACGGTCGCCGCAACTGGCTCGCCTGCGATGACCTATCAGTGGTATCAAGTGGGTTCCGGTGCGATTGCCGGTGCCACCAGCGCGTCGTACACCACGCCGATCTTTACCGCGGCGGGTAGCGAAACGTTCTATGTCGTGGTCACCAACGATCTCGGTTCGGTGCAATCTTCAAACGCGGTCGTGACAATCGATGCGGCCACGCCGATCTCGTTTACCACGCAGCCGGCCAGCACCATCGTGCCGGTGAATGAGCCGGTGCAGTTCACGGCTGTCGTGGCCGGTTCGGCGCCTTATACGTATCAATGGCAGTTCACGCCGCCGGGCGGTTCGCCGACCATTCTTACCAGCGGCACGCAGCCCTCGAGCACGCTCACGTATACGATTCCCGCGGTCAGTGTGGCGAACGTGGGCGCGTACACGGTGACTGTGACCAACGCGGCGGGCGCGCCTGCCATGAGCAACGCGGCGAACATCACGCTGGCACCGCCGGGCGTCAACCTCGCCCTGGATGCGCTTGCCACCAGCAGCAGTTCGCAGAACCCCTGCAACGATGCGACGACCACGCCCGCGTATTCGGGCACCAATTGCCTGGGTGCGGAGAATGCCGTCGACGGCAATCTTGGCTCGCGCTGGGGTTCGGCCACCGCCGGTGCGCCGCCGACACCTGCCGTGCCGGGCGTCGATCCATCGTGGTTGCAGGTCGACCTGGGTTCGACGCAGCCGTTCAACACCGTGGTGATCAACTGGGAAAACGCGTACGCCACGCAGTATCAGATTCTCTACAGCAACGGCGATCCCAACGACCCGACCTCCTGGAAAACCGCATACAGCACCGCCAGCGGCGCGGGCGGCACGGAAACGCTCAGCTTCCCGACTGTGGCGGCGCGCTATGTACGCTTGAACGGCACGCAGCGCGCCACGCAATACGGTTATTCGGTGTACGAGTTCCAGGTCTACAACGTGCCGCAATGCGGTGGCGCGTCGGAGCGCTATACCGTCAATGCCTCCAACGCCAGCCTGGTGAAGGACAACCTCACCGGACTCACCTGGACGCGCACCGTGATGACGGATACCACGCCCGGTTCGCAGTTCACCGGCGTGAGTGCGCAGACCTATTGCGCGGGCATCAACATGCGCGTGCCGACGCAATCGGAAGCGCAGACCATCGGCGGCGTGAACAATGCCACCTGTGCGTTCTCCGGCACGTGGAGCACCTGGACGTCGACGGTCGATCCGAACGATTCCAGCAAGACTGCCGTGGTGAATTTCGATGGCACCTCGGCCTATCAGGTCACCAACAACTATCCGGGCGCAACGCTGTGCGCTTCCGGCACCGATGCCGGTGCAGCGCCTACGATCACCACGCAACCGGCCAATCAAGCCGTAACACTTGGGCAGCCGGCTACCTTCAGCGTGGCGGCGACCGGCCTTGGCACCTTGAGCTACCAGTGGTCAAGGAACGGCACGGCGATCCCCGGTGCAACTTCCGCCAGCTACACCACGCCTGCGACCGTGGCCGGCGATAACGGTGCAGTGTTCAGTGTTGCCGTGGGCGACGTGTTCGGCACCATCAACAGCAACACCGCCACGCTTGCCGTGCAGCAGAACAGTTGCACCGCCGCGCCGAGCGTGCCGGGAGCGCTGGCCGCCACGGCGAATGGCTCCACCCAGGTGAACCTGGCGTGGGGCGCGAGCACGGCAGGCAGTGCCTGCACCGTGAGCTACAACGTGTATCGCAGTGCTACCGCAGGATTTACGCCATCCGCTGCCAACCAGATCGCCACGACATCCGGCACGACCTATGCGGATGCCAGCGTCGCTGCGGCAGCCACGTACTACTACATCGTTGAAGCCACGGATGCGGCGGGTGCTTCGGCGGCCTCCAACACGGCCACTGCAACCACGTCCGTCTCCACTTGCACCAGCAACTGCACCAGTCCGGATGCGATGGCGATCAGTGCAGGCGGCCCCGGCGCCGGTTATTTCGCGGCCGATGAAGATTTCACTGGCGGTACGGCCTCGGGCAGCAATGCGGCGGTGAACATCAACGGCGTAAGCAATCCGGCGCCGCAGTCGGTGTACCAGCATCAGCGCTTCGGCAACTTCAGCTATACGCTGCCGGGACTCACGGCGGGTACCAGTTATGTAGTGCGCCTGCATTTCGCTGAGACCTACTGGACGCAGGCAGGGCAGCGCGTGTTCAACGTGAGCATCAACGGCACGCAGGTGTTGACCAACTTCGACGTGCTGGCGGCGGCCGGCGGGCAGGACATTGCCGTGGTCGAGCAGTTCGCGGCCACTGCGAATGCGCAAGGCCAGATCGTGATCCAGTTCAGCACGGTCAAGGACAACGCCGAAGTCAGCGGTATCGAAGTCGAAAACGCCACGGCAACCAACACGCCGCCGAATGCACCGTCGAATCTCTCAGCGACGGTGGCATCGTCCAGCCAGATCAACTTGAGCTGGACGCCGTCGCAAACCTCCGGCGTGACGTACTCGGTATTCCGCAACGGCACGGCAGTAGCGCAGAACCTGTCTGCCAGCACCTATGGCGACAGCGGCTTGACCTCGTCGGCCACGTACTCCTACACCGTCGTGGCGGTGGATTCGGCCGGTACGTCGATGTCTTCCAACACGGCTACCGCCACCACGTTCGACGTGGATTGCGTGACCGGGTGCGGCTCGGATGTGCTGGCGATCAGCGCCGGCGGTACCGCTTCGGGTGACTACGTTGCTGATCAGGATTTCAACGGCGGCGCGGCATCCGGCACGGGTTCGACCATCAATGTCGCCGGTGTGACCCATCCTGCACCGCAGTCGGTGTATCAGCACCAGCGCGTCGGCAACACCTTCAGCTACACGCTGCCGGGTTTGACTGCGGGTGCGAGCTACACGGTGCGTCTGCACTTCGCCGAGTTCTACTGGACCAAGGCGGGGCAGCGCGTGTTCAACGTGAGCATCAACGGCACGCAGGTGTTGAGCAACTTCGACATCGTCGCGACCACGGGCGGGCAGGACATTGCCGTGGTCGAACCCTTCACGGCAACGGCGAATGCGCAAGGCCAGATCGTGCTGCAGTTCACCACCATCACGGACAATGCCGAGATCAACGGCATCGAAGTGATCGCTCCGCCGCCCGGTGCGCCGGGTAGCGTCACGGCGACGGCGGTGTCCACCAGCCAGATCAATCTCAGCTGGACGGCATCTGCAGCGCCGGGCGTCGTGTACGACGTGTTCCGCAGCACCACGGCAGGTTTCACGCCTTCCAGCGCCAACCTGATCGCCACGGCTACCGGCACCAGCTATTCGGATACCGGCCTTGCGAACAACACCGCGTACTACTACGTGGTGGAGGCATCCAACGCGACCGGCACCTCCGCGCCGGCTGTGCAAGCCAGTGCCGTGACGCAGGCGATTCCGCCGGCGCCGACCAACCTGACGGCCACGTCGGCATCGTCCAGCGAAATCGACTTGAGCTGGGCGGCATCGGCGACATCCGGCGTTACGTACACGGTGACTCGCGACGGTACGATCGTCGCGAGTGGCTTGACGGCTACCACGTACAACGACGTGGGTTTGGCGGCATCAACGGCGTATAGCTACACCGTCGCGGCGGTCAACGCAGCGGGTACTTCACCGGCAGATTCCGCCACCGCGACCACCTTGGCCTCGGTGACGGCATCCGCACCGGCCATCAACACATCGCCTGTCAATCAAACCGTGACGATCGGACGCACGGCGACGTTCTCGGTATCGGCAAGCGGCGGTACGCTGGCTTACCAGTGGTACAAGAACAACACCGCCATCCCGGGTGCCACCAGCGCGAGCTACACCACCCCTGGCACCATCTATGCGGACAACACCGCCAGCTTTACGGTGACGGTGAGCAATGCCACCGGTTCGGTGACGTCGTCGGCAGCGAGCTTGAGCGTGAACCTGGCGCCGAGCTATATGGTGGTGCCGGGCTACATCGTCACCGACCTCAACAACAACACCAACGGCGTGTGGGCCGACAGCCAGATCTATGTGGAGATTCTCGGCAACGATCCGGCAACCGGCGCGCTGTCGTGGGTCAACTACGACGGCACCATCACGGAGGCCAAGGTGGCGGACAACACCGCTGCCAATGCGCTGGTGGGGCCGAATGGACAAACGTATCCCAACTACGCTTTCACGCTGGCGCAGGCCAATCATCAACTCAAGCTGCCGCCGATGACCTCCGGCCGCATCTACATCTCCGAAGGCAGCCCGCTGTTCATGCCGATCATGGCCGGCGCAAACGGCGGCAACAATGGCTACGCCGGGCCGAATCCTCAGAACAATACCGACCCCAACATTAACGTTCACTACGATTGGTATGAGTTCAACTACGCCAGCAATGGTGGGATCTTCATCAACACCACGCAGGTGAACCAGTTCGGCCTGCCGCTGCTGCTGGATGTGTGGGGCGCCAGCGAGACGTATCACATGCAGGTGGGCATCAACGAATCGATCGCCAACATTGACCAGGAGTACGCCAGCCAGACGCCAGCCGCTTTCCACACGCCGACGCCGAACAACTTGCGCATCCTGTCACCCGCGGAAACCACGTTCAATGCGGGTGGCGCCAACGGCCATTACTTCGACAGCACCATTGCCAGCGCGTGGTCGCAGTACGCCAGCTCGCCGGTGATCATCACCGTCAACGGACGCCAATTCAGCGGCAAGGCTTCCGGCTCGACCTTGAGCTTTACCGAGATCAATCCGGCCGCCGCCAACATTGGCGAGAGCTTCGTGGTGCAACAACCGTCCACGCAGGATGTATTGCTGTGCGCGGGCACGATGGCTTCCGGTGTGGCAGGCAGTTCGCCGCAGCAGCAGGATGAAAATGCCATCCAGTTGCAGTTGGAAAACCAGATCTGCTCGGCCACCAATCGCGGCGTGTTGTCGAATACGGCGAACTGGGCGAACGCCTCGGCGTATTACCCCTCTTCGTCAACGGCCAACTTCTATGCGTGGTTCTGGCATCAGCACTCGGTAAGCGGGTTGGCCTACGGTTTCTCGTATGACGACAACAACAACCAGAGCACCACGGTGACCACGCAGCAGCCGGAGCATATGGCGTTCGGTATTGGTTGGTAACAAGGCGCGGATCGTACGCTGGGATGAAATCCCAGCATCGCTATCTACACGTAAGCTGGGATTTCATCCCAGCTTACGTGTTTTTGTTCGTCATTCCAGCGAAAGCTGAGGCGCCTCACAACAGCGAAGCTGGTCAATCCAGTGCCTTTCAGCCACCAAGTCGCTGGATTCCAGCTTTCGCTGGAATGACGAGTTGAGGTTTCTGGCTTAAGTTCGGAACTTTGCCCCGATGCTCTGTAGGGGGGATGAAAATCCCAGCACCGCCATCGACATGAAGGCTGGGATTTCATCCCCGCCTACGTATAAAAGCATCGTCGCCCCGGCGCACGCCGGGGCCCAGTGGCTTCAGTCGCAAGATCGCACGGCAGCGTAGTATCCTCACCCCATCCCGCAGCAGGGGAGGGATCTGTCGATGGGCCGTTGGCGTGTGCGACTGCTTTGCCTGCTCGTCTCGGGCGTTGCGATGGCCGCGCACGCCGGAACGTTGGTGGTAATGACCGCTGACAGCCACGGCCATCCCGTCAGCGATGCGGTGGTGACCATCGACCGCCCGCAAGCGCTGGCTGCATCAAGCACGCACTATATCGATCAAAAGAACGAAACCTTCATTCCCTATGTGGACGTGATGCACCCCGGCGACAGCGTGGTGTTCCGCAATAGCGACAACACGCGCCATCACGTTTACTCGTTCTCGCCGATCGGCGCGTTTCAATTCATCCTGAGCCCGGGGGAAAGCTCGTCGCCCGTGGTGTTGAGCCACACCGGCACCATCGCGCTGGGCTGCAATATCCACGACCACATGATCGCCTACCTGGTGGTGACCGCCGACCAGGCGCAGGTGACCAACCCGCAAGGCCAGGCGCGCTTCGATGATCTGCCGGTCGGCCATTACACCGTAACGGTCTGGCATCCGCAGTTGTGGCCGGGACATCCGCAGGCGAGCGCGACGGTCGATGTGCCAGCCGAGGGCGTAACACCCGAGCTGCCGTTTACGTTGCGCTTGATGCCGGACCCGCGCAGTTTCGTCGACCGCGAACACCTGGACTACTAGCGCATGCGCACGGTCATCGGCTTCCGCCTTCGCCTCGCGCTGTTCTTCGTGGGCATGCTGGTGGCGGTGCAGTTGATCACGGGCGCAATCGTCTATGGCGTAACGCGCCATGCGCTGGTGGTGGATGGCGAACGCCAGCTCGCCGCCAGCGCCAAGGCTTTCACAGCACAGATGGATGATGTTTCCGCACGCATTGCCGGCAACGTGGGTGTCATGGCGTTGGATTTTGCCTTGCGCCAGGCGATTGCCGAAGGCGATCGCGGCACGGTGCTGTCGGTCTTGCACAATCACGGACGCCGTGTGGGCGCGTCGCGCATGCAGTTGATCAACCTTGACGGCACCATCGCCGCGGATACGGCCGATGCGCATGCGGACGGCAAATCCTTTGCATTTTCCGAATTGATCCAGCGCGCCTTTTATCAGCAAACGGCGGTGATGGCAGCCGTGCAAGGGCATGTGTACTGGATCGTGGTCGTGCCCATCTATGCGCCGCAGCCGGTGGGCCTGATCGTGGTGTACGTGCAGGTGGACGACGAATTGCTCGCGCACATGCAGGAGTTGAGCAATCTACGCCGCGACGTTGCGCTGGAAGTGCAACTGACGCCGTCGCAATGGCAGGCGGTGGCGCAAGGCGATCGTTCCACACCGTTTGCGCGCGGCCTGGAACATGCCACGGGTGATTTCCCCACCGAGCCAGGTTTGCGTCGTATCGCGCAGAGCGACTACATCGTGCTGGCGCAACCGTTGCAGCATCCGTATCACAGCCCGGCGGTGGTGGTCGTGTTCGGTTATTCGCTGGACGATGCCTTGCGGCCTTACCACCACCTTGCCGTGGCATGGCTGGCCTTGCTTGCACTCGGGCTTGCCGCCGGTTTGCTGGGTGTGTGGCTGATTGCGCGCAACGTGTCGCGGCCGGTGGAATGGCTGGCCACCGTCGCCAAGCGCATCGAGGAGGGTGATTACCGCGTGCCGCCACGCCTGCCGCGTCGTGACGAGATCGGTGCATTGGCCAACGCCATCAGCACCATGGCCGCAGCGGTGCAACAACGCGAGGAACGCATTTCGCATCAGGCCACGCACGATGCCGTGACGGGCCTGCCGAACCGTGTGGCGATCGAAGCAGAGATCACGCGCGACATGGAAGCGGGCGTAACGCGCGGCAGCTTGCTGATGATCGGCCTGACGCGCGTGCCGGACATCATCAAGACCATGGGGCATGGCCTGTGCGATCGATTGATGCGCGATGCCGGCGAACGCATCCAGCGCGTGGTCGACGGTGCGCAGGTGGCGCGTGCCACCGACAGCAATTTTGTCGCGTGGTTGCCGAGCGCTGGCCGCGACGATGCGGTGCAGGCAGCGATCCGTATTCTCGACGCGCTTGCGACGCCATACACCGAACCAGACATCAGCATCGACATGGTGCCGGCGATCGGTATTGCCATCTATCCGGAGCACGCGGCCGAAGCGGTCGCGCTGCTGCGTTATGCCGAGACCGCGCAGTTTGCCGCGGCCGGTTCGTCCCGCGCATGGGCGTTTTACCAGACGGCCATCGATCCGCATCGGCCTGAACGTCTTTCGCTGATGGGCGAGTTGCGCGAGGCATTGGCGCGCGGACAGCTGGAATTGCATTACCAACCCAAGCTGGCGCTCGCCACACGCTGCCTGGATGGGGCGGAAGCGCTGGTGCGCTGGCAGCATCCGTTGCGCGGAGCGATACCGCCCGATGTGTTTATCGGCATGGCGGAAGACACCGGCAATATCCAGCGCTTGACGCGCTGGGCGCTGGAAGCGGCCATCACGCAGGCCAGCCAATGGCAGGCGCAAGGCATGCCGTTGCGCGTGGCGGTGAACCTTTCCGCACGCGACCTGGCCGATGCGGACTTGCCGCATTACATCGTCGGCCTGGCGGCGATGCATCGGCTACCGCCGCAACAACTGACGCTGGAAATCACCGAGCGCGCCGTGATCGGCGAATTCGAATCGGCGTCACGCGTGTTGCAGCAGCTGGCGGCGCGCGGGTTTCATATCGCCATCGACGATTTCGGGGTAGGGCAGTCGTCGTTGTCGTACTTGCACACGCTGCCGGTGGATGAATTGAAGATCGACCAGAGTTTCATCAAGCCGCTGATCGATGATCCGAACGACCGCATCATCGTGCGTTCGATCGTGGAACTCAGCCACGAGCTGGGTTATCAAGTGACCGCCGAAGGCGTGGAAGACGAGGCGACGCTCGATTACCTGGCTTCGATCGGTTGCGATCACGCGCAAGGCTATTTCGTTGCCAGACCGATGCGCGCCGACGCGCTTACCCCTCTGATCACCACCCAGGGCCATAACAGCCACGCATGAAAAAACACCGACTGTGTTCGATCGTCGCGGTATGGGGTGTCGCCACGTGCGTGCATGCGCAGGATTTCGTATTGCACGCCTACGCCGACGAGCGCCTGGTGGCGGCGCCGGGCGACACCAGTTGGACGCGCGGCGGTTTCGGAAAAGCCCGCTACGGCGGCAACCAGACACAGCTTCATTTCGGCGGCGCCGCGGTGTATGGCGCGGCGCAAATCACGCCCGAACTGCTTGCACTGGCGCAGCTGCAATATCAAACCAGCGGCCATGGCGGCTTCAGCCTGCTGGAAGGCTGGATGCGCTATCGCCCTGTATCCACCACACCATGGCGCTGGTCCGTGCGCGCCGGTGCTTTTTTTCCTCCGGTGTCGATGGAGAACGACGGCATCGGCTGGACCAGTCCATGGACGCTCAGTTCCTCCGCCATCAATACCTGGGTGGGCGAAGAACTGCGTGCGGTCGGCGGCGAGTTTGTGCTGGAACGCCGCGGCGAGATCCATAGCTGGGATTTGCGTGCATCGCTGTTTCGCCGCGACGACCCGGCCGGCACCGTGCTGGCCGCGCGTGGATGGTCGATCGGCGACCTGGTGTCCGGCCTCGGCAGTCGCTTGCGCGAACCCGATGCGGAAGTGAGCGAGGAGGGCGGCACGCCGCCGCGCTATGACGATCCGTTCCGCACGATCGGCGCATCGCATTGGGGCGACTACGAAGCCATCAGCTGGCATGCGCCCAGCGAAACGCGCGTGAGTCTTTTGCATTACGACAATCGCGCCGATCCGGGCGCGTCCGCACCCTATGCCAATGGCGATGAACAATCCGCCTGGCGCACTCGTTTCTGGAGCCTGGGCGCGCGCACCAATACCGGCGCCGTCACCTGGATCGCCCAGGCCATGGATGGCGATACCACCGTCGAGCCAATGGAAGACCGGTACCGGCGTACGCATTACCGCGCGGCATTCGTGCTGGTCGGTTGGAATCGCGGGGCCTGGCGGCCGGCGTTGCGACTCGAGCACTTCAGTACGCGCAAGCCACCCGATGATTCCGGCGAGCATCAGGGCGAAAACGGCAATGCGGTCACGGCGGCGCTCAACTGGCGCCCGCGCGACTACCTGCGCCTGACGGCCGAAGTGCTGCACATCGACAGCACCTCCACGCTGCCGGTTGAGTACGGCTTGCCGGGGCACGTGATCGATACGCAGGTGCAGCTGAGCATGCGCGTGCTGTATTAATGAGCGACCTTGGCGAAGCCCCCCATGCAACGATGAAACGCGTGCTTTTTGTTTGTGTCGAAAATTCAAACCGCAGCCAGATGGCCGAGGCCTTTGCGCATATCTACGGCGGCAACGCGGTGGAGGCATTCAGCGCAGGCTCGCGCCCCTCGGGCGTGATCAACCCAAAGGCCGTCCGCTTCATGGATGAGCTGGGCTATGACCTGAGCAGGCACGCATCCAAATCGCTCGATGAGGTCAGCGGCGAGTTCGATGCCGTGATCACCATGGGCTGCGGCGATCAATGCCCCTGGGTACCGACAAAGCGGCGGGAGGATTGGGGGCTGCCCGATCCCAAACACATGGACGACGAAGGCTATCGTCAGGTTCGCGACGACATTGCCCAGCGTGTCCGGGCTCTGTTGACCTCCCTGTAGGCCGGGATGAGCGAACGCGAACCCGACGTTCCCACTGCATCCGGCCATGTTGGGGTTCGGCGCTGCCTCCGCCGTGATGAAAGATGCCTCCACGCCCGTCGCCCCGGCGAACGCCGGGCCCAGCGACTTTTTGGGGGGTACCTCAAACGCAAAGGCACTGGGTCCCGGCGTTCGCCGGGGCGACGAATCAAGCGTCTTCAAGCCAACCCAGGGACGTCCAGCATCGCCGTACAGCCGTACGAATCCGCCGGACAGGACGAACGAAAGGCCCGCACCCCGCATCCTGCGGCCTTTCCTCCCTGGAGCCCAAGCCCATGAAGTCCGCCCGCTACGCACTCTTGAGCCTGTTCGCATTGCTGTTCGCCGGTGCCGTGGTCGTCTGGCTCAATCGCGACGCGTTGCACGTCGGCGCCGCCTCGGTCAGCCAATCCCTGTGCGCCGCCACCTTCGTCTCGCACGTCGATCCCGATCGGGTATTCGAGGAGGAGCAACGCCCGTTGCTGGGCGGCATTGCCTGGGCGGTGCACTACGCAATCGACCGCGCGCAGCACGACGTGCACAGCCGCGTCCTGGGCGTATTTCACGCCCACTCGATCTATCGCGACGGCGTGGGCTGCACACTGGTGCTTGGCGATGATTCGCTCCCGGCGGCAACGCTCGGCGAGCAGGCTGTGCCGGACGGCTTCGGCCCAAACATCGTCACGCCGACCGACCCCGCACTGCGCGCCGCGCTCGACCAGGCGTTTGCCGAACCGGATCCAGCGCACCCTCGCCAGACCAAGGCCATCGTGGTGCTGCATGACGGCCAGTTGATTGCCGAGCGTTACGCCAACGGCTACGGCCCGGAAACGCCGATCTGGGCACACTCGGTGACCAAGTCAGTGACGCAGGCGTTGATCGGCATTCTCGTGCGCCAGGGCAAGCTGCGCGTGGACCAGCCTGCGCCGATCGCCGCCTGGGCGTCGCCATCCGATCCGCATCATGCGATCACGGTCGACCAATTGATTCGCATGGATAGCGGGCTGCCCTTTGACGAAACCGACGGCCCGGTCAATCTCGCCACCCACATGTGGTTTCGCGAAACCGACACGGCTGCCTACGCAGCCAGCGTGCCGCTGGCGCATGCGCCGGGCACGACGTGGGCGTACGGCAATCTCAGTTATGCGTTGCTGTCGAAGCTGATCGGCAATGCCAGCGGCAATACGGCGGCGAGTGCGGAAACCTTCGTGCGCGATGAATTGTTCGCGCCGCTGGGCATGAACCATTCGGTGATCGAGACGGATCAGAGCGGCACCTTGCTCGGTTCCGGTTTCATGTACGCCTCCGCGCGCGATCTTGCACGCTTCGGCCAGCTGTATCTGGATGATGGCGTGGCGAACGGCAAGCGCATTCTTCCGCAAGGCTGGGCGGCCTATGCGCACTCGCAAACGCTGGATACCGGCTACGGTGCCGGCTTCTGGACCAACCTGGTGAACCAAGGCAGCGTGCCAGTGTGGGATGCGCCATGGGGCATCCCGCAGTTGCCGAAAGACATGTATTACGCACGCGGCGCGTTCGGCCAGTACGTGATCATTGTGCCTTCCGAGCACTTGGTGGTGGTGCGGATGGGCTTGAGCGTGCACAACGTCGGCACCGGCATCGGCGATGCCACGGCTGCCATCATCGCCGCGCTGCATCGAACGGCGTCCAGCGGGCTTGCGCTCAGGTGACCGGCGTGGCTGCTGCGTGTTGCCGCCGATAGTTGCTCGGCGTATCGCCCACCTCGCGTTTGAACGCGGCATTGAAGGTGGACTTGGACGTGAAGCCGCAGGCATAGGCCAGATCAAGGATGGTGCGCGACTCGGCAGGATCCGCCAGCCGCGCGCGCACCGCCTGCACGCGCAGGCGATTGACGTAGTCGCAGAAGCTGCCGCCCAGGCGCCGATTGATCACCGCCGATACCAGGTATTCCGGATAACCGCTGCGCTTGGCGACTTGGCCGATGGTCAACGCCGGTTCGAAGTAGAGCGGGGCATCGCCACTCATCAGTTGCGCCAGGCGCGCTTCGACGTCGCTGAAGCGCGCGGTGTCGATCGTGGCGATGGCTTGGTGTTCGTCCTGCGTGCGCTCCTCCTGCGAAGAAAGCGTCACGGGCGCTGCCTGCACCGGCGGCTGCCCCAGGCTGAACCAGCCGACCATCCACACCCACGCCGCCACCAGGCCGAACAACAGGCCGTAATTCAAAACCGGCAGATAAGTCATCGCCTGCACGATGGCCACGCCCCAAATAGCGATTTGAAAGCCAGCCATCGCATCGATCCAGCGCAACGACAACCGATCCGCATCGGACCGCTGCTCGCGCAGCCGGCGACGATAGCGATGCACTAGCCGCAGCGCCGCCATCACATAAGAAAGGCTGTAGAGAAACAGCGGACCATCGAACCAGGCACCCACGGCGCGCTCACCGGCGATCCACCGCGCCGACAGCGCTTGCAGTTGATCGCGGCTCGCAACCAGCACGTAACCGTTGAGCACCAGCATGATGAAAAAGCCAGCCAAATGCACAATGTCGCGTGGCTTGAATCCACGCCCCTCCACCAACGCCCGCACGTAGAGATAGAACAGGCTGCCGTAAAGAAACGGAAACAACGCCACGAAGCGATAAGCGCGAAACCACTCCGGCGACAGCAAATGCCAGTACAGCGCCTTCACCGCCAGATCGATACCGGTGAGCGCCACCCAGATCGCCAACAGGTGATTGGCAGCATGGTTCGCCGGCCGCCGCCAAAGCGCTGTGGCCAGCAAGGCTGCCTGCACGGCACCGGCGATGTAGACGAAAGTCCAGAACGTCATGGGAAAGCCAGCGAACAAGGGCGTCACCAAGAGGCAGCGTAGGTTGGGTTAGCGAAGCGTAACCCAACGGGCTTTTGGTTGAAGTGATCCGAAGCGAACTCTTATCAAGTGGCAATCCTCGCGTGTGATTGCATCAGCCACCTGATAATGCATGCGCCTTGGCCAACCCATCAATCGACGCCCGCACATACGCGAACAAGTCTTCGTCGACGGCGCTTCCGCTGCGAAGATCCGGTTCTTTGGCATAGGCTTCACGGATTCGCGCATGGGTGGCAGGGTCTTCTCCGGCGTATGCGGCGAATAACTGCATCCACCGTTTCACCAGGCTGCAGACGTGTGGATCATCCGGCGATATGTTGGCCTCTTTGTCCTTGCGCAGTGCCGCGATCAGCGGTGGCCACTCGTACATGTCTCGGCCATAGTTCTGTCGCATGCGAACCATTTCCTCTGGAAATAGGTAGCGCTCGAAGATGGCCAGGCGCGCTGCGATGATGGCCTGTTCGACAAAGTGCCCAAGCTCCGCCGTTATGCCGGTGCGTTTCCGCGCGTGCGGGTCGTCGCGATTCATGGCGTGCAGGCGCATCAGGAAATCCGGATTGTTGTCGGTATCCCGGCCGATCATGTGCATCCATCGAAAGGCGAGCACGTCGGCTTCCGCGTCGCCCGGCTTTGCGCCTCGATCGATGGCGGCTTGAACCGCGCTTACCAGCGCGCTCCATTCCGAGCGTGCGTCGGGATTTTGGTAAAGCGGCAGTTGTTTCAACTCTTGGGGTGAAAAATGCTTCTCGTACATCGTCATCAATTCCATCGTGTCTATCCATTTGGATGGATCAAGGGACTGCCCGGCCGCCAAGGCATCGCGTGCGCTGCATAGGTGATGGTGCAGGCGGCGGTCGCGTGCCATGGTCAGCTCAAGCATGTCGATCTGTTTGTCGAGCAATGCCTTCAGCGATGTTTCCGGGGCGGACAGGGTGGTGCCGATATCGGCCAAGGACAAGCCAAGTCGACGCAGCGCGATGATTCGATAGAGCCGCTCCACGTCTTCTGCGGTGTACAGCCGGTATCCGGCATCCGAGCGAGCGGTGGGGCGCAGAAGGCCGATGTGGTGATAGTGGTGCAGCGAGCGAACCGTCAATCCGGTGCGCCGTGCCAGTTCACCTACGGTCAATCTCATCGGCCTTGGTCCTGGGCTTCATTCGGATGTGGCTACGTTACGGCCTGACGTTGCGTCAGGGTCAAGGGCTGGGGTCGCTCATTCCATGTCGTTGCGTCTGCGAACAATGGCACTCATTCAGGTCGAGAAGTCTGATGCCAGCCACGATCAGCTCCCTCCCCTGCGCGCAGGGGAGGGGATATCTCCTCGCATTAAGCTAGTGTCATCGGAGTTTGCGGGCGCGTGGATAGAATCACGCCGCATCTTTGCGCATCCCAGCCTCATGCCAGCTCATCAACAGCGTACGCGTCTGCTCCTGCACCGAGGCCTTGATCATCGCGCCCTTGTCGGCATCGATTTCTTTCCACCCAAGCAGTTCCATGCAAGCGCCGGGCGGGTAGTAGAAGGCGAGCACCATGCCTTTGAGGGTGAGCATGCGGATGCGCGTGATGGGTTCGTTGGGGCGGGTGTGCATGATGCGTGCGAGCAGCGACAACAGCAGTTTGTTGATTGGCTCTTTCATTTTTTTGCGCAGCATTTCCGAAGCGATCTGCGGCGATTCACCGGCCAGCTCGCGCCCAATCAGGCGTCCCCTGGAAAGGTGTGGCTGCACCAGCACGCTGTCCAGCGTGGTCGCCTGCATGAGCAGGTAGGCATCGATCAGTGCTTCGACGTCGGTATGGTTTTTCAACACGTTCTTGGCGTGCTTCATGGATGGCGCGTAACGAGCCTGTAAATCATCGGTGATGTATTCGGCGCAAGCCTTGTACAAACCTTCCTTGTTCTCGAAGTAATACTGCAACGCCGGGGCGTTGACGCCTGCGGCTGCCGCGATGTCGCGTGTGGAGGCGTCCTTGAAGCCGTGTTCGCCGAACAACTGGATGGCTGCATCGATGATGCGCTGGCGGGTTTCGTCGCCGCGCGCATAGCCGCTTGCGGTGGAGCGGCGAAGGCGCTTGGGCTGAGTCATGGCTTGAGTCATGCGGGTTCTCCCTCTCTGCCGCCAAAGATAGCATTTGACAAAATTATACCGATCGGAATAAATTTTCCAGCTGGAATAATTTCAAGGTCGATGGGCATGCCTCCTTCCGCAACCAGCGCATCGGGTGATGCGTCGAATGGCGCTGCACCGCGCCGGAAAGTGCCGCGTTTCTTGCTGCCGGCCGGCATCCTGCTGGGGATCGTGGGGGTGGTCGCGCTCGGCTATTGGTGGCTGGTCGGGCGCTTCATCCAAAGCACTGACGATGCCTACCTGCAGGCCGACAGCGTCACGGTGGCGCCCAAGGTCAGCGGTTACGTCACCGACGTCTACGTGGGCGATAACGCGAACGTGAGGGCTGGCGATCCGTTGGTACGTCTGGATGCCCGCCAATACCAGGCAGCGCTGGATCAATCCACGGCGACGGCCGATGCGCGGCGGGCGGATGTCGAGCGTGCGCAGGCTGGCATCAGGCAGCAGCAAGCAGCCATCGAGCAGGCGACGGCGCAGTTGCAGGTGGCGCAAGTCAGCGCGAAACACGCCGACGATGAGGTGCGTCGCTACGGACCGCTGGCGAAAAGCGGGGCGGAGAGCGGCGACCAGTTGTCGGTGTTGATCAGCAATCGCGACCAGGCGAAGGCGACGTTGGCTGCGGACAAGGCCGCACTCGACCAGGCGCAGGCGCGCATGGCCGATCTCCACGCGCAGATTGCGCAAGCACAGGCGCAACTCGAAGCCGCACTAGCTTCCACCAAGCAGGCGCAACTGGATCTGCAAGATACGCTGATCCGCAGCTCGCTCAGCGGTCGCATCGGCGATCGCACCGTCCGCGTTGGCCAGTATGCCCAGCCCGGCACGCGCCTGATGACGGTGGTGCCGGTGCAAAGCATCTATCTCACCGCCAACTTCAAGGAAACGCAGATCGGCCGCATGCGCGCGGGTCAATCGGCCACCATGCACGTGGATGCCTTGCCCGATGCGGACCTGCATGGCGTGGTCGACAGCTTTGCGCCGGGCACCGGTTCGGAGTTCGCGCTGCTGCCGCCGGAAAACGCCACCGGCAACTTCACCAAGATCGTGCAGCGCGTACCGGTGCGCATCCGCATCGACACCGACGAACAAACGCGCAAGCGCTTGGTGCCGGGTCTTTCCGTGACGGTGGATGTGGATACGCGCGCGGAAGGCCACGACGCTCGCGCACCCTCGGATAGCCAGCATGGCTGAGACGGCCGTCCATCCGGCCCATCCGGAGCGCGCCACCGTTGCGGACTGGATCGCCGTCGCCGCGGGTTCGCTCGGCGCGTTGATGGCGACGCTGGATATCTCGATCACCAACTCCGCCTTGCCGCAAATCCAGGGTGAAATCGGCGCCACCGGCACCGAAGGCACATGGATTTCCACCGGTTATCTCATGTCGGAAATCGTGATCATTCCGCTGGCGGCTTGGCTCACGCGCGTGTTCGGCCTGCGCAATTTTCTGCTCGGCTGCGCGGTACTGTTCATCCTGTTTTCGATGATGTGCGGCCTATCGCATACGCTGTTGATCATGATCATCGGCCGCATCGGCCAGGGTTTTACCGGCGGTGCGATGATTCCCACTGCGCAGACCATCATTCGCACGCGCCTGCCGATGTCGCAATTGCCGATCGGCATGACGGCGTTTGGCTTGATCGTGCTGCTTGGCCCACTGCTCGGTCCCGTGCTCGGTGGCTGGCTGACGGAGAACATCAGCTGGAGCTGGTGCTTTTTCATCAACCTGCCGGTGTGCATCGGCCTGATCACATTGTTGATTGCCGGTTTGCCCTCGGCGCCGTTGCATCTGGAAGCGCTAAGGCAGGCCGACTGGCTGGGCATTGTGGGTTTGTCCGTCGGCTTGAGTTCGCTGACGGTGGTGCTGGAAGAAGGCCAGCGCGAGCAGTGGTTTCAATCCAACACGATTGTCTGGCTCAGCGTGGTGTCACTGATCGGCATGGTGCTGATCGCCATTTCGCAATTCACTGCCAAGCGGCCGGTGATGCGCTTGAGCCTGCTCAGCAATCCGCGCTATGCCAGCGTGATTTTTATCGTGATGGTGGTGGGTGCGGCGCTGTACGGCGTGATCTATCTGATTCCGCAGTTTCTTGGGCTTATCTCGGGCTACAACGCCGAGCAATCCGGCTGGGTGATGCTGGTATCCGGTGTGCCGGCGTTCCTGATGATGCCGATTTTGCCGCGCCTGCTCGGCAAGGTGGATTACCGCATTCTGGTCATCAGCGGCCTGTTGTGCTTCTTCGGCAGTTGCATGCTGGACATCCATTTGACCGCGCAAAGCGTCGGTCACGATTTCTTCTGGTCGCAACTGGTGCGCGGCGCCGGACAGATGCTGGCGATGATGCCGTTAAACCAGGCATCGATGGCGGCGGTGTCGCGCGAGGAATCCGGCGATGCTGCCGGCATCTACAACATGGCGCGCAATCTCGGCGGCTCCATTGGCCTGGCGATCATCGGTACCGTCATCGATCGACGCAATACGTTCCATGTGGCGGCGATTCGCGAATCACTCTCGGCCAATTCGGTGCTCGGGCAGGAGCGCATCGCGGCGAGTGCGGCGAACTGGTTCGCGCGTACCGGCGACATGGCGTACTCGAAGATGCGCGCACTCGGCCAGCTGGCGGCGCAAATTCAACAGCAGGCGCTGGTGATGACGTTTTCCGAAGTGTTTTACGTACTGGGCATCGCCTTGCTGTGCTGCGTTCCGCTGGCGCTGTTGCTCAGAACCCCGCGCCATCACGCGCCGGTTAGCGAAGCTCATTAAGGGTGCTTGTCATGTCGATGTCTTGCTTGCGCTATGCACGCATCTCCGGTTTCGCAATGCTCACCGCCATGGCGGGGCTCAGTGGCTGCACAGTGGGGCCGGATTATCACGGCGCGCCGGACGTTGCCCACGGTGCTGCGCAAGCCAGCGCCTTCGTGCGCGCACCGGCCGCCGGTGTCACGCCGGGGCATGCACCCAGCCGTTGGTGGGAGTCGCTGAACGATCCGACCTTGAATGCGTTGATCGATCAGGCGCTGAAAGACAATCCTGACTTGCACGCCGCGCAGGCACGCCTGCGCCAATCGCGCGCTCAATTGCAGCAACAGCGTGCGGCAGATATGCCGAAGATCTCGACCGATGCGGCGGTGCTGCGCATGCGTGAACCGGATCTCTCCAGCTTGCAGTCGTCGCAGCAATCGTCCAGCAGTGCACAATCAAGCGGACAAAACACAAGCAGTTCGCATGGGCGCGGCCCGTTGCAGTTCTACACTGCAGGCTTCGATGCCTCGTGGGAAATCGATCTGTTCGGCGGTACGCGTCGCGCGATCGAAGCAGCATCCGCGCAAGCCGAAGCCGTTGATGCAGACTTGGCCGACACGCAAGTATCGCTGGCGGCAGAAGTGGCGCAGGCCTATATCGATTTGCGCAGCCAGCAACAGCGTCTGCTGCTGGCCAATCAGTCCGCCCAACTGGAGCAGCAAACGCTGGACCTGATTCGACAGCGGCGCGAGCGTGGCGTGGTCACCGATGCCGATGTCGAACGGCAGACCACGCAAGTGGAAAACACCAAGGCCACGCTGATTCCGCTGGACGAGCAGATCACCGAATCGCTCGATCAACTTGCCGTATTGACCGGGCAGGCGCCCGGCGCACTTGATCGGGAACTTGCTACACCAGCAGCGCTACCTGACATGCCTGCGTCGGTGCCGGTCGACGATCCGGCTGCCGTATTGAAGCAGCGTCCGGATATCCGCGCCGCCGAACGCCGCCTTGCTGCAAGCAATGCACAAATCGGCCAGCACGAAGCGGATCTGTTTCCAAAAGTGTCGATGATGGGCTTTATCGGCTCCAACGCCAGCGATCCCGGACATTTGCTGCACAAGAGTGCCTTTACCTGGCTGGGTGCGCCCTATCTGCAATGGGATGTGCTGGACTTCGGCCGTACGCGCAGCAGCATTCGCCAGGCGGAAGCGGGCAGGGATGAAGCCGCCGCACGTTACACGCAAACCGTGCTGGCTGCCTTGCAGGATGCCAATAACGCGCTATCCCGTTACGGCCACCAACGCGAAAGCGTATCGCGCCTGCAACAGGTCGAAGCCTCGGCGGACCGTTCGGCCGGCTTGATGCGCCAGCGCTACGCGGCGGGCGCATCATCGTTGATTGATTTGCTGGATACGCAGCGCGTGCAGTTCAGTGCGCAGCAAAATCTGGTGCTGGGCAACGCGGAGTTGCTCAAGGATTTTGTGTCATTGCAGAAGAGCCTTGGGCTTGGTTGGGTTTGTGCGCAATAGAACTTGATCTGGGGGAGAATCCAATTCGCGGATGATGCTCCTCATTCCGTCGAAGGCCCGCGGCTGTCCGGAGAAATTTGAGCTCAACTCGTCAAATGCTTGATATGTCGTCGTCCCGGCGAAGGTCGGACGTAGCGCGAAGCGCGGAGAACGTCCGAATGGACAGCCGGAAGGGTGAGCGAAGCGAATCACCCAGCGACTTGAAATATCCTTAAAGTCACTGGGCCCCGGCCTTCGCCGGGGCGACGAATCGGTGGCGTTGGATTGACCAGCAAACATCTCGCATTAGGGTGATGTGCCGATAGGCTTGTCATCGGCGCGAGTTTTGGCGGACAGCAGTGGGCGAAAGCCGGAATGACGATGGCCGTTCCGCTGGTGAGTGAAATACCTATAGCCGCTTGATTAATGGCGCCTTATCAAGCCTGCTCAACTTCACGCCATCGCAACATATGACGCTGCAAAGTCGTGATGAAACGATTCACGCCATGGCGTTCGGGTGATGTGTTGATTTCCATTTCGTTCTGCTTCCCTTCGCATCGATCATGCGAACCCAAGCCACCGATGTTCTGTGCCAGGCCGGTTTTCCGATCACCGGCCGCACAAGACGATAAGACTGCCGCCATCCCGCGCGGCCATCGAATCTCGAAGTATGACGCCGGTATTGGAAGGCCGGTGTGTGTTTACGTGCAGTACGAGGGCGACAGGCGCTGAAAAGCGCTCTGCCGCGTAACCCTTTGCCCCTTTCCTCGAGGAGGAATCTTCCATGCGTTCCTATCAACGTTTTGCGTGTGCAGGCCTGAGCGTGCTGGCTATTGGGCTGGGTGGATGCCAGGGCTACGTCAAGAAGGCCGATTTCGATGCGGCCATCAATGACCTGCGTTCCAATCAACAGAAACAGCAGCAGGAAATCGACAGCCTGACGCAACAGATGCAGCAGCGCTTTGCGCAATACGACGCCAAGATCGCCGAACTGAACGGGCGCATCCGCGTCGATGCCGTGTCGCACTTCGCCTTCAACAGTTCTTCGTTGCGCGATGAAGACAAACCGATGCTCGACGATTTCGCCAAGATCATGTCCAAGAACTATCCGCAGGCCGTGATCACCGTGGAAGGCTTTGCCGATCCCGCCGGCGGCAGGTCCTACAACAAGCGGCTCGGCATGAAGCGCGCCGATGCGGTACGCGATTACCTGGTAAGCACCGGCGGCATGTCGGCCGACCAGATCCGCACCGTCAGTTACGGTAAAGAAGCCGATCGTCAGGTGCTGAAGGGCAAATCGGGCGATGGTGCGGAAGCCAACCGCCGCGTGACGCTGGTAGTGGATTTCGCCGGGCCGCCCGCGCAAGCTGCACCGCAATCGCAGCAACCGCAATCGCAGTCATAACGCCATCATCATGCAGGTTGGGGTGAGGCACTGCCGAACCCCAACCTATGCCAATAACGGAAACACTGGAGTAGGGTGCTACGCGCCAAGCGCGAACAGGGGAGAGGAGCATGGGCAAGAGCTACGGCGAGGAATTCATCCTGCGTCCCGGCGCGAAACTGCACCTCGATCGCATCGATCCTTCCTATCACGGCAAGCACAAATCCCACGAAACGGCCGCACCGGCGATTGCCGAATCGCTGGCGCAGATGAAACGGCTGCAAGAACTGCTCTACGCCGATGCCAAACAATCGCTGCTGATCGTGCTGCAGGGGCTCGATGCCTCCGGCAAGGATGGCGTCATCCGCCATTTGTTCAGCGGCATGGATCCGCAGGGAACGTGGGTCTTCGGATTCAAGCAGCCGAGCACGGAAGAGAGCGCCCATGATTTTCTCTGGCGTGTCCACCAGCACGCGCCAGGGAACGGCCAGGTTGTTATCTACAATCGCTCGCACTACGAAGACGTGCTGGCAGTGCGTGTGCATAAGTCGGTGCCGCGCAAGGTATGGTCGAAACGCTACGAACTCATCAACGATTTCGAAAAAATGCTCACGGCCCACGGCACCCGCATTGTGAAGTTCTACTTGCACATCAGCCCCGAGGAACAGCTCGAGCGCTTCAAGCGGCGCCTCGACGACCCGGCGCGGCAATGGAAAATCAGCGAGAGCGACTATGCCGAACGCCTGCTGTGGCCGAAATACATGGGCGCCTATAAGGAAGCGATCGAACGAACGAGCACCAAGCGGGCGCCATGGTTTGTCATTCCGGCCAACCACAAATGGTTCCGCGATCTGGCGATCTCGCAAATCGTGGCCGACACCATGAGGGAGATGGATTTGAGAACCCCATCGCCACATGTCGACCTCGCGGCCATCCGCAAGAAATACCACGCCGCGGCTAACGGAAAGTAGGTCGGGTGAGGCAAAGCCGAACCCCAACAGTTTGGCGCAAGCGCTTGTTATGGCGCCCCCGGTGCACCCTCATCCTAACCCCTCTCCCGAGGGAGAGGGGCTTGGTTCACGGGCGAATGGCCGACATCGAAGGCGGTGCGTCGCGCGGATCTGCGCCCCACGCCTTATTGGGTTGCGGTCCCAGCGTAAACACCAAGGTGCCGCCGTTGGCGATGTCCGCCTGGCTGAACCAGGGTTTGGTCCATGGTTTGCCGTTGAGCGTGGCCGATTGGATGTACATGTTCTCGGCTGAGTTGTTGCGCGCAACAATCTCGAAGGTTTTGCCGTTGCCCATGTGAATGCGGACGCGATCGAAGATCGGGCTGCCGAGGATATAGTCAGGCGTGGAAGGATCGACGGGATAGAAACCCATGGCGCTCAGCACATACCACGACGAGGTTGAGCCCTGGTCGTCCATGCCGGGGTAGCCGTAGCCGCTGGCGTCGCTGCCATAAAGTTCGGCGAGGATGCGGCGTACCAATGCCTGTGTTTTCCACGGTTGGCCGCTCCACGCGTAGAGGTAGGCTGCCTGCTGGTCGGGCTGGTTGCCTTGCACGTATTGCCCGATCAGGCCGGTGCAATCGCGGCAAATGCCTTTGGCGTGATAGGGCGTCGAGAAGAAGGCGTCGAGCTTCGCGTTGAACGCGTCGCGTCCGCCGAGCAGATCGATCAAGCCTTGCACGTCGTGCGGCACCAGCCACAGCGTGGACCAGCCGGAGGCTTCCTTCATCATGAAGTTGTAGTACGGCTCACCCGGATCGAACGGAGAAATCCATTTGCCGTCCGCGGTACGGCCACGCATGAATCCCACGGATGGGTCGAACACTTTGCGATAGTTCGCGGCGCGGCGCAGGAACATTTGCGCGTCGTCCGTTTTGCCGAGCCGGCGGGCGACGTCGGCCAGGGCGTGATCGTCCCAGGCGTATTCGAGCGTGGTGGCGACGCCCGCCTTGCCGCCTGCGTAGGGTGGGCTGGGATTTCCCTGCGGAACAACGTCGGAGATCCAGCCGTTCTGCATGTATTCGGCCAGATAGCCGCGCGGGCCGTTTGGGTCGGTGGCGTTTTTCCGTAAATACGGATAGACGTCTGCATAGTTGAACGGGATGCCGCGTTGCCATGCGCCGTCATAGAGGAAGACAGCATGGTCGCCATGGAACGAGGTATCCATATAGCCGCGTTCGTGCGCGCGGTCCAGCTCGGAATGCATGATGTCCTGCACTACTTCGGGTTCGAGCAGCATCAGCAGGGTGATCTGGTTGCGGCCGGTATCCCAGAAAGGCACCGGCCCATAGCGGTCGTAGCTGGCGACCTGCACGTTGCCGTTCGCATCGGTAAAGCGTTCACCCTTGTGCGCGACCAGTCGTGGGCTGGCGAAGGAATGGTATAGCGTGGAGTAGAACAGCATGCGCTGCTTCCGCGTGCCGCCGGTGACTTCGACGCGATCAAGCAGTCTGGCCCAATCTGCGCGCGCCTGGTTGTGCACGCGCTCGAAATCCCAGCCCGGGTTTTCGGCACGCAATCGCTGCGCGGCTTCGTCGGCGCTGTGGCCATGGGCGATTTTCATCAGCACCTGTTCGCCGGCTTGCGTGTCGAAGGTGACGTAAGCGCCCGCGTAACTGCCGGAGACGGTGCGGCGATCGGCTTGCACATCCTGGTCGCCGATGCCGAAGCCTGGGTGATCGTGATCGGCGCGGAAGGTGCCGAAGCCGGCGAACGGGCGCGAGAATTCGGCGACGAACCAGGGGCCATCCGAATCGTCTTGCGGACGCTTGCTGGTTGCGACACCTCGAATGGTGTGGTCGTCAACCACCTCCACGTCGCCACCGGGGCGTCGCAAATTGATGATGACGTTCGAGCGATGGCTCGCCGGAAAGGTAAAGCGCATGAGGCTGGTTCGTTGCGTCGCCGTCAGTTCGACGCGTGTGTGAAACGTGGCGAGATCGACGGCGTAATAGCCGGGCGATGCCTTCTCGCTCGCCTTGTCGTAATACGACGGCGTGTAATTCGGCGGCACGGTCCAGTCGCCGACCACCGGCATGATCACCGGCGCACCCCGGCCGCCATAGGTGGAACCGCCACCGCCGGTGAAGCCGAACATGGTCGGGTTGGCGTAGTGGTAGGGCGTGGCGACACCGGTGGGATAGCTGAGATCGACGTTGACGTTGACGGGTGCGGCTTCCGTCATGCTTTGCGGCAGGGCGGCACCGGGGGAGGTCATGCCGGGATACAGCTGCTCGCCTGGTGGCGGGGCGTTGCCGATCAATGCTTGCTGGTCCAGTGGCGCGGTGCCGACGAGCGGGTTGGCTTCGTCGACGGCGGAAGGCGTTGCGGTGTTGTTCTGGGCGTGGGCTACGCTGATGCTGCCGAGTGCGGCGATGGCGAGTGCGATGGTAAGCGCAACGTGACGTCGATGGATGCATGATGGGCGACGGCGAAGGTGTGCGGGAAATACGTTCATGGATTCCTCGTATGCGGAAATGAAGGCGCGTCCGCCGCCATGTTTCTCCTTACTCGGGAGCCGCTACTCGACGAGATACTTCATGGGTTATGGACTGGCCGCGAGCCGCCCGTGACGTCGGAGCATTCCTCCCCTGCAAGCAGGGGAGGGAGTTCATGCGACGTGTCTTCAACCCCCATCGCCAAACTTGTACGTCACACCGAGGTAATACTGCCGCCCTGCATATTCGAGCTGATACAACCGCGCCGTGGTATCGCCACCCAGATATTGGCGCGCCGTGGCGTGATTCAAATTGATGATCGACGCGGTCACCATGAAGTGCTTGGTGAACTCGTAATCGCCATTCAGATCGAGCTGGCGGTAGGGTGCCGTATAGATCGGCAGGCCCGACGACAAGCCCTGCATGGTGCGGCCCGTCCAATTGTTGGTCACGCGCAACAGCAGCCCGTTCTTTTCATAGAACAACGATACGTTCGCCGCGAACTTGGCACTGCCGATCAGCTCCGACTTGCCGACCTCGGTGTTGCCGAGCGAAACGGGTGTTTCGTTGGTCTTGTTGAGCGTGTAGTTGGCGATGTAGCCAAAGCCCGATTTGAACGTGTGCTGCGTGTAGATCTCCACGCCCTTGGATGTGCCCGAACGTCCATTGGCGTTGGTGCTGTACTGCATGAAGGTTTCCTGCGTACCGCCGACGTTGATGTTGATGTTGTCGACGGTGACCGGGACGACGAAGTTCTTCACCTTCTTCTCGAACAGGTCCACACCCACCACCGACTCGGGTGCGTAGTACCACTCGCCTGCCACGTCGAACTGCGTCGCCGTGAACGGCTTCAGGTCCGGATTGGCACCGCTGCCGTACCAGCCCGGCAACGGCGCGCCGAACTGCTTGCGGTCGTTGTAGTACGCCTGGGTGTTGTTGGTGAGGCTGCCCAGCTCGGCGAGGTCCGTGTAGTTGGCGCGAGACATCGCCTGCGATCCGGCAGCGCGGATCACGAAGTTGTTCGGCAGCATCCATGCGATGTTGAAGCTGGGAAGGAGCTTGTTGTAGTGCTTGCGGGTGGTTGCGTTGGAGAACGTCTCGATCACCGATTGCTCGCGCGGCAGATATTGGAAGTCGCCGGGCGCGCACGGGCCGCCGCCGATGTTCTTGCCGCTCGCCGGGCAGATCAGGATGTTGCCGTTCGCATCGTGGTAGTACACCGCGTTGTTGGTGGTGATGTCGTCGGCGACGGTCAGGTCCTGGCCCGTGCTTACAAAACGCAAGCCCACGTTGCCGCGCAGCGTGCCCGTATCGAAGTTCGCCTGCACATAGGCGGCCGAGATCTTCTCGCGGATCGTCGAGGTGTCCTGGGGCTTGTTGTAGACCACCCGGTCGTAGGTTGCATTGAGGTAGTTGTAATAGGCCGGGAAATTGATCGCCGGGAAGACGCTGTCGTTGTAGGCACCCGTGTGCCCATTGAGCATATAGGGCAGCAGGAAGCCCGCCGGCAGCTGGCCGGCATTCGGGTCGCAGGTCTGGAATTGCAGCTCGGTGCCCTTGCAGTACCAGCGCAATTCGTTGCTCTGCTGTTCGGCGCGGTTGTCGCGGTATTTCACGCCGAATTGCAGCGATTGCATCCAGCTGTCGTCGAAGGCCCAGGTGAAGTCCGCCTGCGCGAAGTTCTGCGAGGTGCTGGTGTTGACCATGTTCGAACCGGTCGAACCGAGATCCACCTGTCCCTCACCGGCGAGCATGTTTTGCAGCACGTTCGGCGTGGCCGAGATGGTCGGCTTGCCATTCAAGGTCCACGCGGCGCCGTTGCTGCCGTCTACCCACTGGCCGTTGACGAAATTGCGCGGCTTGGCGGCCATGCCCAGCTCTATCGACGGCCCACCCGTGGCCCAGGTGCGGCCGACGTTGAACGTTCCGCTGAGGTTGCCGCCGCCATCCCACTCACCTTCGAGGTTGGCGGTTTGCGAGGTGGCTCTTTCAACCGAGTAGTTGCCGTTGAGCCAGGGTATCTCGGTGGAGCAGACGTCTACCGCCTGCCGTTGCGCGCCGGTGACGGGATTGGTCTGCGAGTTGCAGCCCGTGCCCGCGGGAGGAAGCACGTAGTTCGCACCGGTGACGACGGTGTGCGACGGATCGAACGTCAAACCATTGGGTGCGAGCAACCGGCCTTGCTGGTCGGCGTAGCTGCCGGTGGGCAGGCCCCACTCGGGAATCTCGAGCGTATTGGTGATCTGCGTCTGGTCGCGCTGGAAGCGGAAGTAGTTGCCCGTCAGCAGGAAATGATCGGTGGGCTTGAACTGCATGGTCGCCTGCACGCTGGTGGACTTGAGGTCCAACTGATTGCGGCTGGTGGCGAACTGCTGCGGCATCCAGTAACCCGAATAGACGTTACCGGCCTGGTCGGTGACGCCGCCGCCGGGCCACAGCGCGAGATTGGGCGCCACGTCAGCGCCGTATTGTTGATGATGGACGTCTACCGGCGGCTCGGTGCACTTTGAGAAGTCGGTACAGTTGTTGGCCCACCAGTGCCAGCTCGAACCATTGGCCATGTAATCGACGTCACGGCGCTTCAGGTAAGAGCCCCCGACGAGCACGCCGAAGGTCTCATCCTTGTTCTTCCACGACCACAGTGCCGAGGCCTGCGGGTCCTTCTTGGTGCTGTTGTCGGAGCCCGCGCCATTGAGGGAGATGAAACCGTCATTGGCTTTCATTTCCAGCGGACGGCGTGTGTGCAGGTCCACGTTGCCGCCGATGCCGCCTTCGTCCAGACGTGCCTCCAGACTTTTGTAAAGCTTGATCTCCGAGAACATGTTGGCCGGTATCAGCGTGTAATTGAACGAGCGCGACAGACCCGCCGAGGTATCGGCCGAGGCCACATAGTTGCCGTTCAATTCGGTCAGCGTGAGCTCCGGCGCCAGCCCGCGAATGCTGACGGTTTTGCCCTCGCCGGACTCGCGCGTGATGACCACGCCAGGTACGTGCGCCAGCGCGTCGGCAATGTTCTTGGCGGGAAACTGCGCGATGTTTTGCGCATTGATTACTTCGACGATGGAGTTGGAATCGCGCTTGTCCTGCAAGTTCTGGTCGATCGATTGGCGGAAGCTCGACACGACGACGGTCTGCAGGGTAGTGGGGCCGGTTTTGCCCTCCGCTTTTTGGGTGGCGTTGGTGGCTTGCTTGGCCTTGGTGTTATCGGATGTTTGCGCCGGTGGCGGTGTTGCCGTCTCGGTAGCAGGTGTCGACGATGTCTGCGCGGCAAAGGCAACCGCGGGCAACCCCAAGCCACCACCCAGTGACAAGGTGGCCAAGGTGAGCGCGGTGTACAACGGCTTGCGTGTAAACACGTGTGGCAGGTAAATCATTTTCGTCATTCCCCTTTCTGGTTTGCGCGCTTCTCAAGTCGGCGCGGTCATCCCCCCGTGGATCACGTACTGCGGCTGCGTGATTTCTGCGTTGTTGTTTCCCTCCCTCAGGGTGTAGCTGGATCGATCTAAACATCAGGGCGGCGCACGGCAGCGCGGCAAGCCGGCCGTGGACTGCTTCAGGTCTTCTGGTGTGGCGCGCTTGGCGCGCGGTGTCGGTGTCGCCACGCGGGATCGCTGCGGCGATCACTGTCGATGGCAACAGTTACGACGGAGACGGGCACGCATGCGGCGTGCAGGTCTTTCGTCACGGGAAGTCGGACGACGGCAGATTTCATGCGACAGCTATCTCCCTGACCTTTCCGGCGGGAAGCGGCCACACTCACGCGCGCGTCAACGCGTGCGGTCATAGCTTCTTTCCACCCTTTCTTCGAGCCTATTCAGGTCTGTCGCAAGGGCGACATCATCCTGAATCATCCTATTATTTGGATCGATCTAATTCTTGTGCTGCAAATTAATACGCTGTAAGCGCGAGATGTCACGCTGCATCGCAAAAAGGCTAGGGCGGATCAGCGGCCCAGAGGATTGAGCAACGGTTTGATCGTGCGCTCAATTTCAATGCGCCAGCGCCTGCCGAACCGCTCGGCCAAAATCATCCAGTGCGAACGGTTTGGTGATGATCGCCATGTTCTCGCCCAGGAATTCGGATTGAACGGCGGCGGATTCGGCATAGCCGGTCATGAAGAGCACCGGCACGGAAGGGTGGTCCAGGCGCACCAGTTCGGCGAACTGGCGTCCGTTCATGCCGGGCAGGCCCACGTCGGAAATCAGCAGGTCGATGCGCGCCGAATCCGACAGATGCGGCATCGCAGACGTTGCATCGCGCGCCGTCGTCACGCGGTAGCCCAACTCTTCGAGCAGATAGCTCACCAGGAATCTCACCTGGTCGTCATCTTCCACAACCAGGATTTGCTGGCCTTCGCCCTTGGGAAGTTGCGTGCCTGGATAGACCTCGGCAGCAGCATGTTCCGATGGCGCGACGGGAAGATAGAGCGCCACCGTGGTGCCTTTTCCCAGCGTGGATTGCAGATCGATATAGCCTTTGGATTGCTCCACGAAACCGTAGATCATCGACAAGCCCAAACCGGTGCCTTGACCCAGCGGCTTGGTGGTGAAGAAAGGTTCGAAGACGCGTTCCTTGACACCTGGCTCCATGCCCACGCCGCTATCGGTAACTTCAAGCACCACATAGCCGGAAGGGTTGGCGGCAAAACCTTCCCGCACGTACGGAACGGTTTCGGCATAGCGTGTGGCGATGCGAAGTTGCCCGCCATCCGGCATGGCGTCTCGGGCGTTGATGCTCAAATTGAGCAGGGCGCTTTCGAGTTGATTGACGTCGACCATCGCCTTGTCCAATGAAGGCGCCAGATCTACTTTTACTTGAATGCGTTCTCCCAATGTCTGGCTTAAAAGCAGATGCATGGATTGAACGAGCGCATTGAGGTCCACCGGCTTGGGATCGAGCGATTGGCGGCGCGAGAAGGCGAGCAGGCGCTGGGTAAGGCCCGCTGCACGATTGGCCGAATCGAAGGCGGCGCGGATCATGCGATCGAGATTGTCCACGCGGCCGTCCTTCAGGCGCACGCTGATGATGTCCAATGCACCGATGATGCTGGTGAGCATGTTGTTGAAGTCATGGGCGATGCCGCCGGTGAGCTGGCCTACGGCTTCCATTTTTTGCGCCTGCCGCAATGCGGTTTCGCTTTCCGATCTTGCATGTATTTCTGCTTGCAATGCGGCCGTTCGCTCGTCCACCTTGCGCTCCAATGTCGCGGCAAACTGCTGCGCGGCCTGCAAAGATGCCTTGCGTTCGGTGATGTCGGTAGCGAAAACGTGGATGCCATCCACGCGCCCGTCTTCCTGAAAGCGTGGGATGTAACGAATCTCGGCGTCGCGTTGTTCTCCGTCCGGGCGCACACGGCTCAACTCGATGCGGGTTTGATCGCCCGCCAAGGCGCGTTGCACGGCTTCCTTGCATGCTCCCCAATATGTTGTGCCGAATACCTCTTCCAACGTTTTTCCAAGCATGCTGGCTGGCGAGATGCCGAACCAGGTTTGATGGGCCTGATTCACGAAGCGGTAACGCAGATCCGTATCCACAAAGGCGATAAGTACGGGCAGGGCATCTGCAATCAGGCGCAACTCTGCTTCGCTGTTGGCCAGCGCTTTCTGGTTGGCGGCAAGTTCAACCAGGCGGTCGCGTATTTCGAACTGCTTTTGCCGCGACCGCATCGCGGTGGCGACAGCACTGATCAGCGAAGATGTGCTGATCGGACGCTCGAGTTCGATGCAATTGATGACCTCGCGGGGCAATGGCACGGTTGCCGGAGCATGGCCACTTCGCACCGAATGAAGCACCACAAACGGCACGTCTGACCAGGTCGGCTGGCGTTGAAGCGCATGTCGAAGCGGTTCCGTGCCTTGCTTCAACGCTTCTTGCGTGAGCAGGACAACGCCGGTGTCTTCATTGATCTGTTCGGCTAAAAGCGCCAGATTCGGATAGGCGGCGGTGTGGTAACCGTCCTGAGTCAAGACCTTTGCCAGGCTTTCCGCATCGCTTTCCCACGGCGCCACAATGAGTACTCGATAACCATGCGGCGCATCTCTATGCATCTCGACCTTCCAGCAGGGAACGCGCGGCGACGTTGCCGACAAATTCCGGGGTTCCCGTGAGTACACCCTGGAAGTCGGTCAAGGGTTCGCCTACCTGCAACCCCCGGCTGTCAATGCGAAGCTCGCGAATCGTCTCCTCGTGTTTGCCACTGCGGTTCTTGATCACGGAAATCGCCTTGCGAATGCGGCCGCCGGCTTCAAAGAAGCGAAAGAGCACGACCGCATCGGCGATGTAGGAAACGTTGAGCGGCCCCGTATCCATGGAGCCGACCAATCCAAACTGCGGATTGATAAGGAAGGTGGTAACACCCGATTGATTCAAGAAGGCCAGCAGCTCATGCATCTGCAACAGCAGTTGTTTTTCTTCCGGCATGGCTGCCAGGTAACCGTTGAGGCTGTCGATCACCACGATCTTGCATCCCTTCTCCTGCACGCCCTGGCTTACGCGCCAGGCAAATTCACCGGGCGACATCTCCGCCGGATCCACCTGCAGGATGCTCAAGAGTCCAGCTTGGACATGAGGTTCCAGATCGATGCCCATGCTCTGCGCGCGATTGAACAACGTGCCGATGCGCTCATCGAACTCATAGAGATGGCAGCATTCTCCGCGTGCGCAGGCGGCGGCGATATATTGAAGCGCCAGGGTGGTTTTACCGGTGCCGGCTGGGCCGGTGAGCAGGGTGCTGGTTCCTCGCCGAATGCCGCCGCCGACCAGCGCATCGAGCTGACTGATACCGCTAGGGACTGGATCATTGGAAAACGCGACATGGTGTTCGGCAGCAATAAGCCGCGGATAAATCTCGATACCGCCGGTTTGAATGGTGACGTCGTGGTAACCGCCGATATACGTCGCACCGCGCAGCTTTTGCACCTGAAGGCGCCGCCGCGCGGCACCAAATTCCAAGGTGACGCGTTCAAGCGAAATCACGCCATGGCTAAGGCTGTGCAGATGCGTATCGTGCACCGAGCGCTCGCCCGTCAGGTCATCCGTCAAGATCACCGTGATGTTGCGCGGCGAGAAGAATTGCTTCAACGCCAGTACCTGCCGCCGATACCGCAACGGATCCTGCGCAAGCAGCCGTAGCTCGGAGAGGCTGTCGAACACCACGCGCCTGGGCGCAATATGCTCGATCTTTTCCTGGATCAAGCGGATCGTTTCGCCCAGCTCCACTTCCCAGGAATGGAGCACGGATTGGTTGCGGTCATTGCCCAATACCGTTTCCACCGAGGACAGATCGAACAGCTCAATGCCCTCCAGGCTCCAGCCATGCGAGGCCGCCACCTTGATCAATTCCTCGCCGGTCTCCGACAAGGTGATATAGAGACACCGCTCACCCTGGCGCCTTCCATCCAATAGAAACTGCAACGATAACGTCGTCTTGCCGGAACCTGGCTGTCCTTCCAAAAGATAAAGATGCCCGGGCGGAAGACCGCCATGCAGGACAACGTCAAGACCAGGATTGCCGGTACTGCAACGTTCGGACAAAGACATGACTCGCCTCGGTTCAAACACAGATCACAGATTGGAAAGCAATGGTTGTAACCGGAACTGTAGATGGAATGTGAAGAGTTCGTCGTCGTTATGGCCTTGATGAACCGGAATGCGGGGGTCGATCCGCAGCTGATTTATGGCTCTGGCTTGCCTGGATTTTGATGCGGCGCAGTCCTCGAGAACCGACATGTGTGCTTGCGCTTCGCGATTTATCCAGCGCTCATCCCAAAAGTATTTCACCCTCGTTACGCACTGATTTTTATCTTCATCAAAAAATCACAAGGCACCTGCGGGAGTGTCATTTCACGCGGCCATCACGCCGATATGTGCTGGTATAGGCGTTCCGGTGTTCGCAGCGCGCGCAGAATGGGGTTTGCCGTGCGTGCATCGAAACGATCGGTAAGCAACTTCGGAGCGTTGAGGGGCGCCCTGAGACCACCTGTCTCGCACGAACTCGTGCGGGTTGTGCGTTGTTGAGCGAAGCGCGGGGGGAATTAAAGGCCATCTTTTATTTTTTCTTGCGAATTTCGCTATTTATCCTATTTAAAGCGCAAGGTCGATTTTGTTTTCTTTTTTGCGAGAGAGATGCATGTCTACCGGCTTGAGTAAGCAAGAAATCGATTATGGGGTCGTCGTCAATCAGGAAGGGCAATATTCGGTTTGGCCGATAAATAAGATCGTGCCAAACGGCTGGTCCATGACGGGAAAGCAAGGCTCAAAAGAGGGCTGCCTTGCGTTCATCGATGAAGTGTGGACTGACATGCGCCCATGTTCGCTGCAAACGCGAGTTCATTTAAGTTAACCGCTTTGCATGCGATGAAATGAAATAAAGCAGCGGCATGCTGTGCGCGATTCGCCTTTATATGCACGGCGATCGCCGACGAGTTGCGCTGTCCGCACTGATGGAGGTCATGCATAGGCTTCAGCACGCCTGTGACGGAGGTTTCCACTGTCCGTCATGCACATGCATTGGACGATCGATGCAGCGGTAGTGGCGTGGTTTCAACGTGGAATCATGGTTCGTGTTGCGTGTGTCATGTGTCGAGCGTGAAAACCGTATTGCTATTTTCGGGTCAGGGTTCGCATCACTTCCAGATGGGGCGGGAGCTGTATGAGCGCGACGCGCGTTTTCGCGCCGCGATCCTGCATGCCGACGAGGTGGTGCGCGAACGTTGCGGCGAGTCGGTCGTGGCCGTGCTGTTTGACGAGCATCATCGGCGCGAAGCGCCATTCGATCGCCTTCTTCACAGCCATGCCGCCATCTTCATGGTGGAACATGCGCTGGCCACATCATTGATCGATGCCGGCATCGTGCCCGACATGGTGCTCGGTGCGAGCCTTGGCACGTTTGCCGCAGCCGCCGTGGCAGGCCATCTCGATCCGCGCGACGCGTTGCTTGCCGTGATCGAGCAGGCCATTGCGCTGGAAACGCATTGCCAACGCGGCTGCATGATCGCGGTGATGGGGGATTGCCAGCGCTGGCTGACACCCGAGTTGCTCGCATCATGTGAGCTTGCCGCCACTAACTTCGACACGCATGCGGTGATATCGCTGCCTGCTGCACAGGCGGCACAGATAGAGGGCGCGCTGCAGCGACACGGTGCCACGTTTCAAAGGCTGCCCGTCAATTACGCCTTTCATTCGCGCTGGATCGATGAGGCAGAGAGTCCTTATAGGGCATTTCTTCGCACGCTGAAGCTGCGTGAGGGCGGCATGCCGCTGGTCTGTTGCGCGAAAGGCGACGCGTTACACGCGTTTCCTGCGGACCATTTGTGGTCGGTTGTGCGCGATCCGATCTGCTTCCAGCACACCATCGGCGTGCTCGCCGCCCAAGGCGAGCATCGCTATATCGACGTTGGCCCTGGCGGCACGTTGGCAACTTTCCTGAAGTACGCATTGCCGCCAGGTTCGGCCGCTTCCATTCACCGCGTGATGTCGCCGCTGGGCAGCGACATGCAGCGGCTGTCCGACCTGAAGCAGGATCTTCGGCCGGCCGTGCGCGGAATAAACCAGGCAGTCCATCCGGTCATACCGGCAGATCAAGGCAAGCACACTCGCAGCGAGCGCAGCAGGGAGTCACGCACTATGAAAGCCATCGTTTTTCCGGGCCAGGGTTCGCAGTTCAAGGGCATGGGCAAAGACCTGTTTCCGTTGTTTCCCGAACTGGTCGAATGCGCGTCCGACATCCTGGGTTATTCGCTGGAAGAGCTATGCCTGTATGACCGGCAGGGGCTGCTGTCGCAGACACGCTATACGCAGCCTGCCTTGTTCGCCGTCAATGCGCTGCACTACTTTCATCGGCAGGAGCCGGCGGATTTCCTCGCCGGCCATAGCCTTGGCGAATACAACGCCTTGCTCGCCGCAGGCGTGTTCTCGTTTGAAACAGGACTTCGCCTGGTGAAGAAGCGCGGCGAGCTGATGGGCGCCGCCAGCGGTGGTGGCATGGCGGCGGTGCTTGGCATCAGTGCGCAAGCAGTGAGGGCGGCGCTGGACGAGCATGGGCTGGATGAGATCGACATCGCGAACGTCAATTCGCCTACGCAGACAGTGATCGCCGGCCGCAAGGACAGACTCGCCGCAGCGGCCGATCTGTTCGCCAAGAAAAACGTGCGCTGCATAACCTTGAACGTCAGCGCGGCCTTCCATTCGCGTCACATGCGTGCCGCGCAGGCTGAGTTCGCCCAATTCCTCAAGTCATTTACCTTCGCGCCGCCCGAAGTGACGGTGATTGCCAATGCCACGGCCCGTCCTTACGACGGCGCACGCATCGCCGAAACGCTGGCCGCGCAGATCGCCTCTCCGGTGCAATGGGTGGATTCGATCCGTTACGTGCTCGGCCAAGGCGAGATCGCGTTCCAGGAGATGGGCGCCAGCGTGCTGACCAAGATGGTGCAGGAGATCAAGGCCAACATGACGCCCATCGCCGAAGAAACACCGGTTGTGCTGCCCCTCAAAGGCATGGATGACGAACCGTTTTCCGTGAGCGCACCCGTCGACATCCTCCAGAAGGCAGGCCGCCATGATGGCGGGCAGCGTATTGCGGCGACATCGCTCGGCAGCGACGTGTTCCGGCAACGGTTTGGTTTGAAGTACGCGTATATGGCTGGCGGCATGTATCGCGGCGTCGCCTCTGCCGATCTGGTCATAAAGATGGGCAAGGCCGGATTTCTGAGCTTCTTCGGCGCGGGCGGGCTGTCGACGGAAACGATCGAGGCGAACATCGTCCGCATCCAGGGCGAATTGCATGCCAGCCAGCCCTACGGCATGAACCTGCTCGCCAATTACGACTATCCCGCCGACGAAGAAGCCGTCGTCGATCTTTATCTCAAATATCGCATCCGCACCGTGGAGGCGGCGGCGTTCATGCAGATGACGCCGGCGCTGGTGCGCTTCCGCCTGCAAGGCTTGCGCACGGATGCGCGCAACCGGATCGTTTGCGACCACCGCGTCATCGCCAAGGTGTCGCGCCCCGAAGTGGCAAGGGCCTTCATGAGTCCGCCGCCAGCGACGATCGTGGAACGGTTGCTGCAGCGCGGGCTGGTTACCCCGCAGCAGGCCGAGTGGTCGCAGCGTGTGCCGATGAGCCATGACATCTGCGTGGAAGCCGACTCTGGCGGCCACACCGATGGGGGCATTCCGGCCGTGATGCTGCCACCGCTGTTGCGCATGCGCGATGACATGCAGCGCATGCATGGCTATGAAGAGCCGCTGTGCATGGGACTGGCTGGCGGCATCGGTGGGCCGGAAGCGGCGGCCGCTGCCTTCCTGTTGGGCGCGGATTTCATCCTTACCGGCTCGATCAATCAGTGCACGGTGGAAGCCGGCATGAGCGCCGATGGCAAATCGATGCTCCAGGACATGGACATCCACGATACCGACTACGCGCCGGCGGGCGACATGTTCGAGCTTGGCGCGCAAATCCAGGTGATGAAAAAATCGGTGTTCTTTCCCGCGCGTGCCAACAAGCTGTTTTCGCTCTATCGCCATTACGACAGCCTGGACGACATTCCCGAGCGCACGCGGCGGCAACTGGAAGGCACGTTCTTCAAGAAAACCTTCGACGAGATCTGGCGCGAGACGGCCGCTTATTTCAGGTCGGTGAACCGCGAACACGAGATTGCCAAGGCCGAAGCCAATGCCAAGCACAAGATGGCCTTGGTGTTTCGCTGGTACTTCGCCTACAGCTCGCGCATCGCGATGGAAGGCAACGGCAGCGACCGCGTGAACTACCAGATCCACACCGGCCCCGCCCTGGGCTCGTTCAACCAGTGGGTGAAAGGCACGGAACTGGAGCAGTGGAGCAGGCGCCACGTCGATCGCATTGCGATCAAGATCATGGAAGCCGCGGCGGAACACCTGACGCGTTCCTATGCGCGTTTCCTGGATACGCGGGAAAGCCGTTCCGAACGCATCGATCCGATCGAAGCCACTTCCCGGTCGCTGGTCGCCTGATCGCCGTCACGGAGGGTTGCTGCTGAAAGTCACGCCGCTGGATGCGGTCAGCTGCGTTTGACGCGGAATCCGAAAGAACACGCTACAGGACATGTATGGTCATGAATGTTCATCAGGTGACGTCCCAGGAAAACACGCCGGCATCAACGGCGCATCGCGAAGCTGACATTGCCATCATCGGCATGAGCTGCCGTTTTCCGGGCGCCGACAATTACGAGCAGTTCTGGGCCAACCTGTGCGAAGGGCGCTCCAGTATCAGCGAGGTCCCCGCCAGCCGATGGGACAAGCACGCCTTCTATTCGGCGCAGGCGCAGGATGCAAACAAAACCATCAGCAAGTGGGGCGGCTTCATCGATGGCGTCGACTATTTCGACGCGGACTTCTTCGGCATTTCCGCCCGCGAGGCGCGCGTGATGGATCCGCAGCAGCGGATCATGCTGGAACAGGCCTGGGCCTGCCTGGAAGACGCTGGCTACGACCCGAAAGTGTTCAGTGGCAGCAACACCGGTGTCTACATCGGCGTTTTCAATTTCGATTACGAGGATCATCTGCGTCACGCACTCGACGCCATCGAGGGGCATGTTTCCACCGGCACGCACACCGCGCTCATTCCCAATCGCATTTCGTATTTCCTGAACCTGCATGGACCGAGCCTGCCGATCGACACGGCTTGTTCGAGTTCGCTGGTGGCACTGCACAAGGCAGCGCACGCCATCCGCCGCGGCGAATGCGATCACGCGCTGGTCGGCGGGGTGAGCGTGTTGTGCAGCCCGACGCATTTCATCTCGTTCTCCAAGACCGGCATGCTGTCGCCGGACGGCAGCTGCAAGACCTTCGACGAGCGCGCCAATGGCTACGTGCGCGGCGAAGGCGCGGCGATGATCCTGATCAAGCCGCTCGATCATGCGATCCGCGACAACGACCGCATCCTGGCCGTGTTGCGCGGCTCGGCCGTAAATCATGGCGGCCGCGCGCGCACCGTCACCTATCCGGGCTCGACCGCGCAATCGAACGTGATCGCCGAAGCGCTGCGCCAGGCGGATGTGCCGGTTGGCAGCATCGGCTATGTCGAGGCGCATGGAACGGGTACGCCCAAGGGCGATCCGATCGAAGTGGAAGGCTTGAAAATGGCCTTTGCCCGTGTTGCGGCAGCACGTGGCGAGGTGTTGCAGGAACATGCGTGCGGCCTCGCCAGCGTCAAGACCAACATCGGGCATCTGGAATCGGTGGCGGGCCTGGCGGGTGTGATCAAGACGATCCTGTGCATGAAGCATCAGGTGTTTCCGCCGCTGGTGCACTACCAGAAGCTCAATCCGCGTATCGCACTGGAAGGCAGTCCGTTTTTCATCGTCGACAAGGCACAGCCGTGGCCGGCGAAGCACGACGAAAGCGGACGCGCCGTTCCGCGCCGCGCGGGCGTCAGTTCCTTTGGTTTCGGTGGCGTGAACTCGCACGTAATCGTCGAGGAATACGTGACGTCCGCCACCGAAATACCAGCCGAACACGCACCGGCGATCATCGTGTTGTCAGCCAAGACGATGCCGGTGCTGCGCGAACGCGTGCAGCAACTGCTGGCCGCGATCGCATCGCCCGATGTTCGGCGTGCCGGTCTCGCCGATCTGGCCTATACGCTGCAGGTCGGCAGGCAGGCCATGGCGGCGCGCCTTGCGCTGGCGGCCGATTCGTTCGAGACCTTGCAACGGAAGTTGGAAAGCTGGCTGGTATCGGCCGCGCAAGACGATGTCTACTGCAATGAGCTTTCGGCGGAAGCGTTGGCGCAATCGGCCGAATCCACAGCTTGGCTGCCGTCGCATGACGATCCGCAAAGCGTCGCGGCGACATGGGTAGCAGGGCGGGCGATCGATTGGCGCGCTTTGCATGGGTCACCCAGACGGCGCGTGGCGCTGCCAACGTATCCGTTCGTCCGGGAAAGACATTGGGTGGATGCAAAGCCGGCCGATTCGGCGGCCTCGCTCGTGGCCGTCCATCCACTTGTTCATCGCAATACCTCCAACGCGGCCGGGCTGCGCTTCACCAGCCAGTTCAGCGGCAGGGAATTCTTCCTCGCCGATCACGTGGTGCAAGGGCGCGCCACCTTGCCGGCGGCCGCGCAACTGGAAATGGCCTGTTTCGCGGCGATGCAGGCAACCTCGGCTGCTGGCTCCTGCCGGCTGAAGGACATCGTATGGCTGCGGCCCGTCGTGGTGGAAGCGCAAGCCAAAGAGATCCACCTTGCGCTGTTCCCGGAAGGGCAAGGGGAATTCAGCTTCGAGCTGTATGACGATGCGCCGAGTAGCGAAGGCACGGTATACAGCCAGGGCTTCGTCAGCGTCGATGCGCCTGTGTCATCACCCGTGACCGTGGACATCGCGGCGTTGCGCGCGGAAAACGCGCAAACGCAACTGGATGCGAACGCCTGTTACGCCATGCTCGATCGGATGGGCCTGGCCTACGGCGCAGGTCATCGCGGCTTGAGCGAGCTGTTCGTTGGGCGAGACCATGCGCTGGCACATTTGATGTTGCCGGAGCGGTTGCAGTCGATGCGACAGGACTACGTGCTTCATCCCAGCCTGCTCGACGCGGCACTGCAGGCGGCGATCGTTCTGCATGTCCAGAGCACGGGTGATGGCGCGTTGATGCTGCCCTTTGCACTGCGCTCGCTGGAGGTGCTGGCCCCATGTCCGGAGGCGATGTGGGCGGTGATTCGCCGCACCACCAGTGATGCGGCAGAGCGTTCGCTACAGAAATTCGATATCGACTTGTGTAACGAAACGGGTGGCGTGTGCGTGCGCCTTGGCGAGGTCTGCATGCGCGCGGTTGCGCAAGCGGACGTCGACAAGCCGGTGCGCACGGCATTGTTTCAATTCGACTGGACGACGTCATCGAGTGAAGCGGAGCACACGCCGGAGTATGCGCAACACTGCGTACTGCTCTGCGGCGAGCAGGACGTGCTGCGTGCGATATCCGCCGATGTGCGTGCGGGTTTGCCGCATGTCGCGTGTATCGAGATCAACACGGGCGGCGCGCTGGCGCATAGCTACGAGTCGGCCGCCGGCGTGTTGCTGGAGCAGATTCAACGCTTGAGCGGGCAAGCCGGACGCCATTTGATTCAGGTCGTCGCGCCCAACCACGGCATCGACCAGGCCATGGCCGGGCTGGGCGGCATGCTGCGCACGGCGCAACTTGAAAATCCACGCCTCGCCGGCCAGGTGATCGGCGTCGAGGCCGGACAGAACGTGGTGCAGGCGTTGCTGGAAAACCGTTTCAGCCTGGACGCGCAAATTCGCTACATCGATGGCGTGCGCCAGGTGGGCCGCTGGCAGGAACTGCCTTCGTCCTTCAACGCTGCATCGCCGTGGAAGGCGCGCGGCACGTATCTCGTCACCGGTGGCGCAGGCGGGTTGGGTTTGATCTTCGCTCGTGAGATCGCACGCCACGCCAGCGGTGCAACGCTTGTTCTCACCGGGCGCTCGCCTCTTGCCGAAGCCACGCGCAGCAAGCTCGCCGAACTTGAAGCCCTGGGCGCCCGTGCGCACTACATGCAGCTCGACGTGGGCGACCGCGACGCGGTGTTGCGGCTGGTGCGCGAGGTTGCCGATACGTTCGGCGGCCTGCACGGCGTGATTCACGCGGCAGGTGTGCTGCGTGACAGCTTGATCATCAACAAGACCCGTCAGCAATTGCACGAAGTGCTGCACGCCAAAGTTGCCGGCACCTTGCACCTGGATGAAGCCACGCGCGACATGGCGCTCGATGTCTTCATCGGCTTCGCCTCCACCTCCGGTGCGCTCGGCAACGTCGGACAGGCCGATTACGCGGCGGCGAATGCGTTCATGGATGCGTTTGCGCATTACCGTGCGGAGCAGGTAGCGCAAGGCGCACGCCACGGCCGCACGCTATCGGTGAACTGGCCGTTGTGGGAAGAGGGTGGCATGCAGGTGAACGCCGCCACGCGCCAGGACATGGCGCGGCGCACCGGTCTGCTGCCGCTGCGCACGGCCAGCGCTTGCGCGGCGCTGGCGAGCGCACTGGCCAGCGGCCTGCCGCAGGTACTGGTAGCCGAAGGAATGATTGAGCGCTTTACGTCCAGTCTATCCGCCACGAAAAAAAACGATGCCGTGCCGGTCGCGCCCGAATCGGCGGCAAGCACGGCATCCGGCGAGTTGCTGGACAAGGCCACACGCTATTTCGTCCGCCTGCTGTCGGGCACGCTCAAGCGTTCGCCCAGCAGCATCGATGCACGTGCCCCGATGGAAGCCTATGGCATCGATTCCATCCTGGTGATGGATTTGACGCGCACGCTGGAACAGGTCTTCGGCACGCTCTCCAAGACGCTGCTGTTCGAATACCAGACCCTTGCTGCGTTGGCGGCGTATTTCGTGGACAACCATCGCGAGCGTCTGCTCGCGGCACTGGGCGAGAATACGCCCGACACATCGGGCGCGCCGGCGCGCAGCAAGGACACCGTCGTGCCCGCCACCGCAGATCTGCGTCGGCGTCCGCGTTTCGGCATGCGCACGGAAACCGGCCGGCACGGCATGGCGAACGTGCGCCAGGAGGCCGGCGACATCGCCATCATCGGCGTGGCCGGGCGTTATCCGCAGGCCGACGATCTCGAACAGTTCTGGATCAACCTGAGCCAGGGGCGCGACAGCATCACCGAAATTCCCGCCGAACGATGGGATTACCGGCGCTACTTCGACGAAGACCGCAGCAAGCACGGCAAGACCTATGGCAAATGGGGCGGCTTCATCGACGGCGTGGACCGGTTCGATCCGTTGTTCTTCAACATCTCGCCACGCGAAGCGGAATGGATGGATCCGCAGGAAAGGCTGTTTCTGGAATGCGTGCACGCCACGCTGGAAGACGCGGGCTACACGCGCGAGAACGTCGCCGAGGAGGGCGACGTGGGCGTGTTCGTCGGCGTGATGTACGAGGAATACCAGCTCTACGGCGCGCAGGAGCAAGCGCGGGGCAACAACCTTTCCATGCTCAACAGCGCGGCGTCGGTCGCCAATCGCGTTTCCTACTTCTGCAACTTCCATGGCCCCAGCATGGCGCTGGACACCATGTGTTCCTCGTCGTTGACGGCGATCCACCTGGCCTGCCAAAGCCTGCAGCGCGGCGGTTGCGCGGTGGCGGTGGCCGGTGGCGTGAACGTGTCGATCCACCCGAACAAATACCTGATGCTGGCGCAAGGCAAGTTCATTTCCGGCAAAGGGCGCTGCGAGAGCTTCGGCGAAGGCGGCGAAGGCTATGTGCCGGGCGAGGGCGTTGGCGCGGTATTGCTCAAGCCGCTTGCGCAGGCGCAGGCCCATGGCGATCACATCTACGGTGTGATCAAGGCGACGGCCATCAATCACGGCGGCAAAACCAACGGTTACACCGTACCCAATCCGCATGCGCAAGCGAAGGTGATCGAGCGCTCGCTGCGCGAGGCCGGCATCGATGCCCGCGCCATCAGCTACGTGGAAGCGCACGGCACTGGCACCAGCCTGGGCGACCCGATCGAGATTGCCGGGTTGAGCAAGGCGTTCCGCCATTGGACGCAAGATACACAGTTCTGCGCCATCGGTTCGGCCAAGTCCAACATCGGCCATTGCGAAAGCGCAGCCGGCATTGCGGGCGTCACGAAAGTGCTGCTGCAGCTCAAGCACGGACAGCTTGCACCGAGCCTGCACTCGCGCGTGCTCAATCCGAACATCGATTTCGCACAAACGCCCTTCGTGGTGCAGCAGGCGCTGGCACCATGGCAGAGGCCAGTGCTTGACCTCGACGGCGTCAAGCGCGAATACCCGCGCATGGCCGGCATTTCTTCCTTCGGTGCTGGCGGTGCGAATGCGCACGTGGTGATCGAGGAATATCGCGAGCCTGCATCGGGCCCGGCCACGCTCGACGGTCCCGCGCTGATCGTGCTGTCCGCGCGGCAGGAAGACCGCCTGCGCGAACAGGCGCGACGCCTGCTGGTCTTGCTCGACGCTGAAGGGGAGCGGATCGCGCTGGCCGATCTCGCCTATACGTTGCAGTTCGGCCGCGAGGCGATGGAGGAACGGCTTGGCATCGTGGCGCATTCGCTCGGCGAGTTGCGCGAAAAACTACGCGCCTATCTGGACGGCGAAACGGCGATTGATGCGCTTTACCGTGGCCAGGTGAAGCGGAACAAGGAGGCGCTCGCCGCACTGGCCGGCGATGACGACCTGCCGACGATCGTCGAGGCGTGGCTCGCCAAGAGCAAGCACGGCAAGCTGCTGGATCTATGGACCAAGGGTGTGCCGTTCGATTGGCAGCGCCTGTACGCGAAAGGCCAGCGGCCGCGGCGCATCAGCCTGCCCACTTATCCGTTTGCGCGCGAGCGTTATTGGATCGCGGTCAGCGAAGCGGCGCGTGACGCGAGCGCATCGACGACCGTGCTGCATCCACTGGTACACCGGAACAGCTCCAACGTCGATGGCCTGCGTTTCAGTTCGCACTTCAGCGGCGAGGAATTTTTCCTTGCTGACCATGTTGTGCAGGGCCATCGAGTGCTGCCCGGCGTGGCGCAGCTGGAAATGCTGCGTCACGCGGCGGAGCAGGCGTTCGATGGCGGCGAGTTGCTGCGGTGGAAACACGTCGCCTGGCTTCGTCCCATCCGCGTCGATGCCGATGGTGTGCATCTGCACTTGGCGCTGAAACCGCGCGACGATGGCGATCTCGATGCCGAGATCTATCGCCAGGACGAGAGCGGTGCGGTTATCGTCCATAGCCGTGGCGTGGTGGCGGTCGAAGCAGCGGATGTCGCGACGGCGCATGATCTGGCCGCATTGCGGAAGCAGTGTTCGGTGAATCACGTCGGAGCAACGGAATGCTACGCGCGCTTCGAATCCCTGGGACTGCACTATGGCCCGTGCTTCCGTGGCCTGGCCGAGGCATTCATCGGTGATGGCGCATTGCTGGCGCGCATCGCCTTGCCACCGCACGCTGCGCGCGATGGCTACACGCTGCATCCGAGCGTGATGGATGCGGCGTTGCAGGCAACATTGTTGCTGGATTCGCAGGCGCCGTTGAGGTTGCCGTTTGCCCTCGGTGGCATGGACGTGCTTGCGCCGTGCACGGCCAACATGTGGGCGTTCATACGTAGCGGTAGCGATGGCGGGCAGCGCCTTGATATCGACGTATGCGACGAAAGTGGCACGGTATGCGTGCGACTACGGCAATTGGAACTGCGTGCGGTGAGTATGCAAGCGCGCGAAGCGTCTTCCGTCACCGAACCGGATGGCGAGGCGTTGCTGATGCGCCCCATGTGGAACACGGCCTCGCCGACAGTCGCCACAAGCACGGTGCCGGCCGCACATCGCGTCCTGTTGTGTGGGCTGCCGAATGTCCACGCCGCCGATATCGGTGCGCGCATGCCCGGTGCGCTTGTCTCCGCAGCGACGATCACTGCCGATCTCGCCAGCAGCTACGAAGCCGCCGCCGGCAACGTGCTGGAACAACTGCAGGCGCTCAGCCGCGAAACAGGGCAGGCGTTGATGCAGATCGCGGTGCCGGCCGATGGCGAAGCGCAGCTCTTCGTTGGCCTGCACGGCATGTTGCGCACGGCGCAACGCGAGCATCCGCGGCTGCGTGGGCAAATGATCGAAATCGAGCCGGGCCAGGATGTCGCGCAAGTATTGTTCGATAATCGCGATGACCGGTCCGTCCACGTGCGCTACGCCACGGGCACGCGTAACGTAGCGGGCTGGGAAACCTTTGCGGCATCCGCTGAAGCGGCAAGCCTGTGGAAAACAAACGGCGTCTACCTTATCACCGGCGGCGCCGGTGGCCTGGGTTTGATCTTTGCGCGCGACATCGCCATGCGCGCACGCAACCCGGTGCTGATCCTGACCGGACGCACGCCGATGCACGCCGGCATTCAAGCCCATGTGCGCGAACTGGAAGCCCTGGGCGCGGTGGTGCGCTACCACGCTGTGGACGTCAGCGATGCGCAAGCGGTGACGGCGTTGGTGCAGGGTATTCCCGAAGAATTCGAAAGCCTGGACGGCATCATCCATAGCGCCGGGGTGCTGCGCGACAGTTATCTTGCTCGCAAAACCGCAGCGCAGTTGCATGAGGTGTTCAGCGCCAAGGTGCGCGGGACGCTGCATCTGGACGAAGCCAGCCGCGACATCGCGTTGGATACGTTCATCGTGTTCTCGTCCATCGCCGGCGCGGTCGGCAACGCCGGCCAGGCGGATTACGCTGCCGCCAACGCCTTCATGGACGCGTTCGTGCATCGGCGCAACGCGCTGGCGGTGCAAGGTCACCGGCATGGCCGCACGCTGTCGGTGAACTGGCCGCTGTGGGAAGAAGGCGGCATGCAGGTGGATGCGGCAACGCGTGCCATGCTGGCACGGCAATGGGGCATGCAGCCGTTGCGCACGGAGGATGGCGTGGCGTCGCTGCACAAGATCTGGGCCAGCGGTGAAACGCAGGCGATGGTGGTGGCGGGAGATGCGGGGCGGATTCGTGAGGCGCTCTTGCTCCCTTCCTTGCTTGTGGCGGGGAAGGACGTTTCAGTCACCACAGAAGCAACCATTGTCATCCCGGCGAAAGCTGGGATCCAGCGACTTTTGAGTCCGAGGGCACTGGATGATTCGCTTCGCTCACCCCTTTCGGGGCCGTCCATTCGGACGTTCTCCGCGCTTCGCGCTGCGTCCAGCTTTCTCTGGAATGACGATGCTCAGGTTCCCGGCAGCGGAGCAAGCAGTGCGTCCACACAGCACCCGATAAAACAAACCTTGATCGACCTCGCTGCCGCCCTGATCAAAGTCGAACCCGAAGACATCGACGGCGACACCGCACTCAGCGAATACGGTTTCGATTCGGTCTCGCTGACGGAATTGGGCAACGCCATCAACCAGCGCTACAAGCTGGAATTGCAGCCGACGCTGTTTTTCGAATACCCGACGATCGATGGGCTGGCCGTTTACCTGCTGCGCGAGCATCGCGCCGCGTTCGATGCACCTGCCACGGTGGCCATCGCGCCGCCAGCGACCGCCGCGCGCACGCAGGAACGCGCACGTGCACGCGGATGGAGCCGCAGCAGCAAGCCAGTGTCGCCCATCGCATCCAGCAACGAAGCCATCGCCATCATCGGCATGAGCGGCCAGTTTCCGCAGGCGCCCGACCTGGATGCGTTCTGGCGCAATCTGCTGGAAGGCCGCGATGGCATTACCGAGATTCCGCCGTCACGCTGGGACTGGCGCGCATGGCATGGCGATCCGGCGCGCGAGGTCAATCGCACGCCCATCAAATGGGGCGGCTTTATCGATGGCGTGGATGAATTCGATCCGCTGTTCTTCGGCATCTCGCCGAAGGAGGCCGAGCTGATGGATCCGCAACAGCGCCTGATGATGATCCACATCTGGAAGGCGCTGGAAGATGCGGGCTATGCGGGGCCTGCGCTGGCCGGCAGCGACACGGCGATTTTCGTCGGCACGATGGGCACCGGCTACAGCACCTTGATCGCGCGCGCGATGACGGCGATCGAGGGTTATTCCTCCACCGGCGCGGTGGCCTCGGTGGGGCCCAACCGCATGAGCTATTTCCTTGACCTGCATGGTCCGAGCGAGCCGGTGGAAACCGCCTGCTCCAGTTCGCTGGTGGCGTTGCGTCGTGGCGTGGCGGCGATCCAGAGCGGCGAATCGTCGATGGCGATCGTCGGCGGCGTCAACACGCTGATCACGCCCGACCTGCACATCAGTTTCACCAAGGCCGGCATGCTGAGCGAAGACGGCCGCTGCAAAACCTTTTCCGCCGACGCCAACGGCTACGTGCGCGGCGAAGGCGTGGCGATGCTGGTGTTGAAGAAACTCACCGACGCCGAACGCGACGGCGACCACATTTACGGTGTGGTGCGCGGCGTGGCGGAAAACCATGGCGGCCGCGCCAACTCGCTGACCGCGCCCAATCCAAGCGCGCAGGCGGACGTCGTGCGGCGTGCCTATGCGCAGGCTGGCATCGACCCGCGCACGGTGAGCTATATCGAAGCGCACGGCACTGGCACGCCGCTGGGCGATCCGGTGGAGATCAATGGCCTGAAAACCGCCTTCCAGGCGCTTTACGCCGCTATCGGCGACAGCACCGTGTCGGCGCCGCACTGCGGACTTGGCTCGGTGAAAACCAACATCGGCCATCTGGAACTGGCAGCCGGTGTTGCCGGTGTGGTGAAAGTGCTGTTGCAGATGAAGCACCGCACGCTGGTGAAGAGCCTGCATGGCGAGCGGATCAATCCGTATATCCAGCTGGACGGGAGTCCGTTCTACGTGGTGAACGACACGCGCGCATGGCCGCCGTTGCGTGACGCGCGCGGCGAAACACTGCCGCGCCGCGCGGGCGTGAGTTCGTTCGGCTTCGGTGGCGTGAACGCGCACGTGGTGCTGGAGGAATACGTCGCCCCGGAGACGCTTGCGCCATGCGGCAGGCCCGTGGCGTTCGTGCTCTCCGCACGCAACGAGGAACGTCTGCATGAGCAGGCGCGCCAATGGATCGATTTCCTCGCTACATCACAAGCGCAGCAACTCGCGTTGGACGACATGGCCTACACCTTGCAAGTAGGGCGCGAAGGCATGGAGGAACGGCTTGGCGTGAGCGTGCGCACGCACGATGAACTGCGCGACGCGTTGATGCGCTTTCTTGCCGGCGATGTCGACGCGGCCCATCTGCATCGCGGACAGGCGCGACGAGAAAAACTTGCCGTTTCGCCCGCGCAGGGTGACGCGGGCGCCATGTTGCGCGACGAAGCCGCGCAGGGACAGTGGACGCGCATCCTCGTGCAATGGGTGAACGGCCAGCGTGTGGATTGGGCCGCGCTACACGGCGAACGCAAGCCGCGCCGGGTGAGCCTGCCGACTTATCCGTTTGCGCGCGAGCGCTATTGGATCGAAGCCGGCAGCGCCAATCTGCCGGCGGCGCGCCAGATCGCCACGCTGCATCCTTTGCTGCACCGGAATACATCGAACTTGCTGGGGCCGCGTTTCAGCAGCCACTTCGATGGCCATGAATTCGTATTCGCCGATCATGTCGTACGCGACAAGGGTGTGCTGCCTGGCGCGGCGCAGCTGGAAATGGCGCGTGCCGCGGCGAGCGCCGTGTTGGGCGAAGCATCGTCGCTGCATCTGAAAGATGTCGTGTGGGAGCGTCCGGTGTCGTGCGCTGAACAAGGCGTGGCACTGCACGTTTCGCTGCGCGTTGACGGGCACGGCGACATCGCCTACGAACTGCATGACGATCCGGCCGACGGCGAGGCCGCCGTCTACAGTCGCGGCGTGGTGACGGAAACGGCCGCACCTCCCGAGCCTGCCATGCACGACCTGCATGCGCTGCGCGCGTCATGCACGGCGCATTGGGATGCCACCGCGTGCTACGACGCGTTCCATCGACTGGGGCTGCACTATGGCGCGGGCTTCCAAGGGCTGCTGTCGCTCGTTGCGGGCGACGGCGTGGTGCTTGCGCAGATCGCGCTGCCGGCGTCGCAGCTTGCCGACAAGGACTGCTACGTGCTGCATCCCAGCTTGCTCGATGCCGCGTGGCAGGCAGCGATCGGCCTGGATATGGGTGCCGGGCGCGACCCTGCCTTGATGCTGCCCTTCGCGCTGCAGCGCCTGGACGTGCTGGCGCCCTGCACGGAGCGGGCGTGGGCGATCGTGCGCAACGGCGGGGTGGACAGCGATGCGGTGCGTATGGTCGATATCGATGTCTGCGACGAGCAGGGCAAGGTATGCCTGCGCTTCCAGGGCCTTGGCTTACGCGTGCTGGATCGTGCACCCATTGGCGATCGCGTTCGCGTTGCCGACGAGGTGGCTGCGCCTGACGCGTTGCCGACTAGGCAAGCCGCGCCTGCGGATGACCTGCACGAACGCGCCATCCGCCATTTCGTGCGCTTCCTCTCGGCCACCCTGAAAACCCCGGCGCACAGGATCAACCCCCAGGCGCAACTGGAAGCCTACGGCATCGATTCCATCATGGTGCTGGAGCTGACGCGCGCGCTCGAACGGCAATTCGGGCCGCTGCCGAAGACATTGTTCTTCGAATACCAGACGCTCGCTGCGCTGAGCGACTACTTTGTGCAGCATCATCGCGAAACGATGGCGGTGCTGCTGGGCGAGCAGCGTGCAGCCACTGAAGTTGCCGCCTTGCCACCAACGCAAAAGGCCGCACGTGTGCCATCCACGCTGACGATGCAGCCGGCGCGTTACGCCGCGCCGCTTCCTCGCCACAATGCGAGCGATGACGTCGGCGACATCGCGATCATCGGTCTGGCCGGCCGTTATCCGCAGGCGATGGACCTTGCGCAGTTCTGGGACAACCTGAGCCAGGGCCGCGACAGCATCACCGAGATTCCGCCGGAACGCTGGGACCATGCGCGCTACTTCGACGAGGAACGCGGCAAGGCAGGCAAGTGCTACGGCAAGTGGGGCGGTTTTATCGATGGCGTGGATCGGTTCGATCCGTTGTTCTTCAACATCTCGCCACGCGAAGCGGAACTGATGGACCCGCAAGAGCGGCTGTTTCTGGAATGCGTGCATGCCACGCTGGAAGATGCCGGCTATACGCGCGACAACGTTGCCGGACACGGTGACGTCGGCGTGTTCGTGGGCGTGATGTACGAGGAATACCGTCTGTTCGCCGCGCAGGAACAGGCGTTCGGCCGGCCGGTCGCCGTGCCGGGAAGCCCCGCGTCCATCGCCAACCGCGTTTCGTACGTCTACAACTTCCATGGTCCCAGCCTGATGCTGGACACCATGTGCTCCTCGTCGTTGACGGCCATTCACCTGGCCTGCCAGGCGTTGCGCCATGGCGGTTGTTCGGTGGCGATCGCCGGCGGCGTGAACGTGTCGGTGCATCCGAACAAATACCTGATGCTGGCGCAGGGACGCTTTATTTCCGGCAAGGGCCGCTGCGAAAGTTTCGGCGAAGGGGGCGAAGGCTACGTGCCGGGCGAGGGCGTAGGTTCGGTATTGCTTAAGCCGCTCGCGCAAGCGCAGGCCGATGGCGATCACATCTATGGCGTGGTCAAGGCGACAGCCATCAACCATGGCGGCAAGACCAACGGGTTCACCGTACCCAACCCGAATGCGCAGGCGAAGGTGATCGAGCGCGCCCTGCGTGAGGCACGAATCGACGCTCGCGCGATCAGCTACATCGAGGCGCATGGCACCGGTACCAGCCTGGGCGATCCGATCGAAATCGCCGGGTTGAGCAAGGCATTCCGTCACTGGACACAAGACACGCAGTTCTGCGCGATCGGTTCGGCCAAGTCGAACATCGGCCATTGCGAAAGTGCAGCCGGCATTGCCGGCGTGACGAAGGTGCTGCTGCAACTTAAGCATGCACAACTTGCGCCGAGCCTGCATTCGGAGGTGCTCAATCCGAACATCGACTTCGCGCAGACCCCGTTCGTGGTGCAGCGGGCACTTTCGCCATGGCAGCGCCCGGTGCTCGATATCGATGGCGTCAAGCGCGAATACCCGCGCCTTGCCGGCGTTTCCTCGTTCGGGGCAGGCGGCGCCAATGCGCACGTGGTCATTGAAGAACACCGCGCGCCGATCGAAGCGGCGCATGCGTGGCTAGGCCCCGCGCTGGTCGTGCTTTCCGCGCGCACGCCCGATCGCCTGCTGGAACATGCACGGCGTCTTTTGTCTGCGCTCGAAGCGGATGCAAATCGCGCCTTGCATGACGTCGCCTATACGCTCCAAGTCGGTCGTGAAGCGATGGACGAACGCCTCGGCTTGCTGGTGCATTCGCTGGACGAACTGCGCGAAAAACTGGCCGCCTGTGCGGCTGGCGACACGGCCGTCGACGGGCTGTTTCGCGGGCAAGCCAAGCCCGAACGCGACATGCTGCTGAATCTCGCCGGCGACGACGGCCTCGATGCCATGCTCGGCACCTGGGTGGCGAACGGGCAGTTCGGCCGGCTGCTGGAATTATGGGTCAACGGGCTGCCGTTCGACTGGCAACGCCTGTATGCAGACGGACAGCGCCCGCGACGGATCAGCCTGCCGACTTACCCGTTTGCACGCGAGCGTTATTGGATACCGATCGGGCCAGCCGTGACGTCGGCTGCGGCTATCGTGCATCCGCTCCTGCATCGCAATACCTCCACCTTTGCCGTGCAGCGTTTCAGTTCGCACTTTACTGGCGAAGACTATTTCCTGGCCGACCACCGCGTGCACCACGCGCAGGTATTGCCCGCCGCCGTGCAGCTGGAAATGGCGCGGCGCGCGGTGGAGGCATCCATCGGCGAGCCGGTAGCTCTGCGCCTGCACGACGTCGCATGGCTGCGCCCGGCGTCGGCGGGCGACGATGGTATCGACGTGCACCTCAGCTTGACGCCGCAAGGCGATGACCGCATCGCCTTCCGATTGCATGGCGAAGGCGAAGAGACGATCTACAGCCGCGGCAGTGCGATGCTTGTCACATACCCTGCGACGCCGATTGCGCATGACCTTGATCGCCTGCGAGCGCAATGCGATGCGCAGCAACTGGATGCGCAGCAATGCTATGCCTTGTTCGAGCGCATGGGGCTCTGCTACGGCGCTTCGTTCCAGTGCATGCAGGCGTTGCTGATCGGCCGCGGCGAAGCGCTGGCGCGCATCGCTCTGCCCGCGGTGTTGAGGGATACGCAGGACAACTACGCCTTGCATCCCGTCCTGCTCGATGCTGCCCTGCAGGCCACGCTCGGCATCGTGCAGGGCGAGACCTCGCGCGCGGATACCTTGTGGGTGCCGGCCAGCTTGGGTGCGCTGGAAACGTTGGCCACGTGTCCGGCCACGGCGTGGGCATGGGTGCGGGAGCTTGCATCATCGGACGAGACGGTGCGTCAGTTCGATATTGATGTGTGTGATGACGACGGCAAGCTGTGCGCACGCATCGAGCGGCTGGCGTTGCACGCGTCTGCCGCGCGTAACGTAACGGCATCGCCCGATCGGATGTTGCTGGCGGTTCCGGCATGGAAGGCGTTGCCTGTGAACGCAGTGCCAAGCCATGAGCTCAATCGCCATCTGGTGGTGCTGTGCGATCACCCTGCGACAAGCGAGGAACATGTGCGCGCACGTTTTCCACAGGCGGATTGCGCAAGCTTCGTCGGCGGCGCCCATCTCGCGCGCGGCTATGCCGATGCGGCGCGCCATCTGTTGCAGAAATTACCTGCGCTGGGGCGAGAGGCGGGACGTCATCTCGTGCAGGTGGTGGTGCCGAACGACGGCATCGGTCAAGTCCATGCCGGGCTGGCCGGCATGCTGCGCACGGCACAGCTGGAATATCCGCACATCGCCTGGCAAGTCATCGGCGTCGCACCGAACCAAGACGTCGCGCAAGCCGTGCTGGACAACTTGCATGCACCGTCGTCGCGCATTCGCTACGCACTTGGCGAGCGGCACGTCGCCGGATGGGAAGCATTGCCCGTTTCGCCTGGTGCGCCGATGGCGTGGCGAGACGGTGGCGTGTACCTGATCACCGGCGGAGCCGGTGGCCTGGGCGTGATCTTTGCGCGCGATATCGCCAGCCAGGTGCGCGGGGCGACGCTGGTGCTCACCGGGCGCTCGCAGCCGGACGAATCAATGCGCAAAAAGATCGCCGAACTGGAAACGCTGGGCGCAACCGTGCGCTATCGCATGCTGGACGTGGGCGAACGTGACGCCGTGCATGCGGCGCTGCGTGAGATCGTGGCGGAGTTCGGTACGCTGCATGGGATCCTGCACAGTGCCGGCGTGTTGCGCGACAGCTTCCTGATGAAGAAGACGCCGGACGAACTGGCGGCTGTTTTGCGCGCGAAAGTCGATGGCACGCTGCATCTGGATGAAGCCAGCCGCGACATCCCGCTGGATATGTTCGTGATGTTTTCGTCCATCGCCGGTGCGGTCGGTAACGTGGGGCAGGCGGACTATGCGGCAGCCAACGCGTTCATGGACGCGTTTGCGCATCATCGCGATCAATGGGTCGAGCAAGGCGTGCGGCACGGACGCACGCTGTCGATCAACTGGCCGCTGTGGGATGCGGGCGGCATGCAGGTGGATGACGCCACGCGGCGCTATCTATCGCAGCAGTGGGGCATGACGCCGCTGCGCACGGCGAACGGTTGCATGGCGCTGGACAGCGCCTTGGCATGCAGCAACCCGCAAGTGCTGGTTGCCGAAGGCGAGCGCGAGCGCATGCAGGCCAGTCTGCTGGGCGAGGTTGCCGCGAAAGTGGAGACAACCACGCCGCAGTCGCCAATAGAAGCTGAGGTGGATGATTGGCACGAGCGCACGCGGCATTATCTGGCGCGCCTGCTGTCGTCCACGTTCAAGCTGCCGCCGCAAGGCATCGATGCCCATGCGCGGCTGGAGGTGTACGGCATTGATTCGGTGATGGTGATGGACCTCACCGTGCAGTTGGAGAAAGTCTTTGGCGCGCTGCCGAAGACCTTGTTCTTCGAATACCAGACGCTGGCCGCGCTCGCCGATTATTTCGTGGAGCGGCATCGGGACGCCTTGGTGGCCTTGCTGGGCCCCACCTCGGCTGCGCCCGTTGCCGCGCCGGCGCTGCCTGCGCGTGTGACGCCCATCCATTCGCTGCATTCGCGATTTGCGCTGCGTCGCGAACAAGCGGCCGGCGATATCGCGATCGTCGGCCTGGCCGGGCGATACCCGCAAGCCAACAATTTCAAGCAGTTCTGGACCAACCTCAGCCAGGGCAAGGACAGCATTACCGAGATTCCGGTGGAGCGCTGGGATCACGCGCGCTACTTCGACGAAGACCGTAGCAAGGCCGGCAAGACGTACGGTAAATGGGGCGGCTTTATCGATGGCGTGGATCTTTTCGATCCATTGTTCTTCAACATCTCGCCGCGCGAAGCGGAGTTGATGGACCCGCAAGAGCGATTGTTCCTGGAATGCGTGCATGCCACGCTGGAAGACGCGGGTTACACGCGCGAGAACGTCAGCGAAGACGGCGACGTGGGCGTGTTCGTCGGCGTGATGTACCAGGAATATCAGCTCTACGGCGCGCAGGAGCAGGAGCGCGGACGCGCGGTGGCGCTACAGGGCAGTCCGGCGTCGATCGCCAACCGCATCTCGTATTTCTGCAACTTCAATGGCCCCAGCCTGGCGCTGGACACGATGTGCTCATCGTCGTTGACGGCGATCCATCTTGCATGCCGCGCCCTGCAACGTGGCGATTGTTCGACGGCGATCGCCGGCGGCGTGAACGTATCGGTGCATCCGAACAAATACTTGTTGCTGGCGCAGGGTAAGTTCATGTCCGGCAAGGGTCGGTGCGAAAGTTTCGGCGAAGGTGGCGAAGGTTACGTGCCGGGCGAGGGTGTCGGTGCGGTGTTGCTCAAGCCGCTTGCGCAGGCGAAGGCCGATGGCGATCACATCTATGGCGTGATCAAGGGTAGCTCGATCAACCATGGTGGCCGCACCAACGGCTACACCGTGCCGAATCCGAACGCGCAGGCGAAAGTGATCGAGCGCGCACTGCGCGAAGCACATGTGGATGCGCGCGCGTTGAGTTATGTGGAAGCGCACGGCACCGGCACCAGCCTGGGTGATCCGATCGAGATCGCCGGCCTGAGCAAGGCGTTCGGGCAATGGACGCAAGACACGCAGTTCTGCGCGATCGGTTCGGCCAAGTCGAACATCGGCCATGCCGAAAGCGCGGCCGGTATCGCCGGTGTCACCAAGGTGTTGCTGCAGCTCCAGCATGGACAACTTGCTCCCAGCCTGCATTCGCGCGTGCTCAATCCCAACATCGATTTCGCGCAGACGCCGTTCGTGGTGCAGCAAACGCTCTCGCCATGGCAGCGGCCGGTGCTGGATAGCAACGGCGTGAAACGCGAATACCCGCGTCTTGCGGGCATTTCCTCGTTCGGTGCGGGCGGTGCCAACGCGCACGTGGTGATCGAGGAATACCGCGAATCGCGCGTGGCAACCGTGCGGCACGGACCGGCACTCGTGGTGCTGTCCGCGCGTCACGCCGACCGCCTGCACGAACAGGTGCGGCAATTGCTTGAGGCGATTGCGGACGATGACGCGATCGCCCTGCACGATCTGGCCTATACGCTGCAGGTCGGCCGCGAGGCGATGGACGAGCGATTGGCATTGCGGGTGGCTTCGCTGGACGAACTGCGTGAAAAACTCGCCGCGTATGCGACCGGCGACACTGCCATCGAAGGCATCTACCGCGGCCACGCCAAGCAGAACAAGGATGCGTTGTCGGCCTTGGTTGGCGACGACGACATCGACGCGGCGGTTGCTGCCTGGATCGCCAAGGGCAAGTTCGACAAATTGCTGAGCCTGTGGGTGAAAGGACTCCATGTCGATTGGCAGCGCCTGCATGGCGCCGAGCATCCGCGCCGCATCAGCCTGCCGACGTATCCGTTCGCGCGTGAGCGTCACTGGGTCACCTTGAGCACGGCGCCGGTGCAGGTTGTGCGCAGCGAAGCGGTGCCTGCCGCGCAGGAAAGCGAATCGGCGCCGCCGGCCGATACAACCATCGAAACTCTGTTGTTTCAGCCCATTTGGACGGCGCAGCCTGAAATCAGCCGTGACGACGCCAATGCTGCATTCGACCATCACTGCGTGCTGCTGTGCGGTACCGAAGCTGCCGAGGTCGAACGCGTGCAAGCGCGCATGCCTGGCGTTAAATGCATCACGCTCGCTACCGACGATGATCCCGCCATGTGCTACGAAACCGCGGCGACCCGCTTGCTGGAGCAGTTGCAAGCGCTCGCGAGCGAGCGCGGCAAGCAACGGTTGCAGGTGGTGGTGCCAGGTGAAGGCATGGCGCGCACGCTTGCCGGATTGAGCGGCATGTTGCGTACGGCGCAACAGGAAAATCCGCGCCTGACCGGTCAGCTGATTTGTGTCGAGCCAGGGCAGGACATCGTGCAGGCTCTGCTCGAGCAGCGCGGCAGCGACGCGCCACTTGTGCGTTACGTTCATGGCGAACGCCAGATGAGTGCATGGCGCGAATGGCAGCCTTCACCCGACGCGCCATCGCCCTGGAAAGCGCATGGCGTGTACCTGATCACCGGCGGCGCGGGTGGATTGGGTTTGATCTTCGCGCGCGAGATTGCACGGCAGGTGCGCAACCCGGTGCTGGTATTGACGGGGCGCTCGCCGTTGAACGAAGCCATCCAGGCGAAGCTGCGGCAACTGGAAACGCTCGGCGCCGTGGTGCGCTATCACGCGGTGGACGTTGCCGACGCCGCTGCACTGACGTCGCTGGTGCAGAGCATTCCCGAAGAATTCGAAAGCCTGGACGGCATCATCCACAGTGCAGGCGTGCTGCGCGACAGTTTCATCATCCGCAAGACCCGTCAGCAATTGCATGAGGTGTTGGCCGCCAAAGTGGCGGGCACGTTGAATCTCGACCAGGCCAGCCGCGGCATCGCGCTCGACGTCTTTATCTGCTTTTCGTCGATGGCCGGTGCGGTGGGCAACCTGGGGCAGGCCGATTACGCGGCAGCGAACGGTTTCATGGATGCCTTTGCGCAGCATCGTGCCGAGCTGGTTGCGAGCGGGCAGCGGCATGGCCACACCTTGTCGATCAACTGGCCGCTGTGGGACGAAGGCGGCATGCAGGTGGATGCCGCCACGCGTGCGACGGCAGCGCAGCGGTTGGGGGTGCATGCTTTGGCCACGGACAGCGGTGTGTTGGCGCTGCGGCAGGCGTTGGCGAGCGGGTTGAGCCAGGTATTGGTGGTGGCTGGCGATGCGAGCCGGATTCGCCAAGCGTTGTTGGGTGATGCCGTCGTTGCATCCTCGCCGCGCCGTCACCCCGGCGAAGGCAGGGGTCCGGTCGACATGCATCGTGCGCAGCGCGCAACATCGGCATCGGTTCGGAGTGCTGCGCACGACGATGCGGTACTGGATCCCGGCTTGCGCCGGGACGACGGCGGAGCAGTAAAGCAGGCGCTGATCGAACTCGTCTCCACGCTGATCAAAGTCAAGCCTGACGACATCGACGCCGCCACCGTGCTCAGTGAATACGGTTTCGATTCCGTTACGCTCACCGAATTCTGCAATGCCATCAACGATCGTTACCGGCTCGACCTGAAGCCGACGATCTTCTTCGAATACCCGACCGTTGGCGGCCTCGCCGATTACCTGCTGCGAGAGCATCACGACGCCGTAACACCGCGTGCCTCCATCCCGAACAGCGATGCAGCAGCACCGCCAAAACGCTCGGTGGCGGCATCCGTTGCGGCGATGAGCGCGAGCGTTTCCCGCAAGCTGGACGAGCACGAGCCGATCGCCATCATCGGCATGAGCGGGCAGTTTCCGCAGGCGCGCGATCTGGACGCGTTCTGGCGCAATCTGCGCGACGGCAAGGATTGCATCGGCGAAGTTCCGCCCGAACGCTGGGATTGGCGTGCGCTGTCCGGTGACACCCGCATCAAGTGGGGCGGCTTCATCGATGGGGTCGACGAGTTCGACCCGATGTTCTTCAGCATCTCGCCCAAGGAAGCGCAGATGATGGATCCGCAGCAGCGCCTGATGATGATCCATGTATGGAAGGCGCTGGAAGATGCCGGCTATGCCGCCTCCGCGCTAGCGGGCAGCGATACGGCCATCTATGTCGGCACCGGCGCGCCCGGCTACGGCACGCTGCTTCATCGCGCCAACGTGTGGGGACAGGCCTATTCCTCGACCGGTGGCGTGCCTTCGGTCGGCCCCAACCGCATCAGTTATCTGCTCGATTTGCACGGCCCGAGCGAGCCGGTGGAAACGGCATGTTCCAGTTCGCTGGTGGCATTGCGGCGTGGCGTGATGGCCATTCGCAACGGCGATGCGAAGCTCGCGATCGTCGGCGGCGTCAACACCATCGTTACGCCCGAGGCGCATATCAGCCTGGATAAATCCGGCATGTTGTGCGAGGACGGCCGCTGCAAGACGTTCTCCAGCGAGGCCAACGGCTACGTGCGCGGCGAAGGCGTGGCGATGCTGGTGCTCAAGACATTGTCGGAGGCCGAGCGTGATGGCGATCCCATCCATGGTGTCATTCGCGGCGTTGCCGAGAATCACGGCGGCCACGCCAATTCGCTGACCGCGCCCAATCCCAAGGCGCAGGCCGCGGTAGTGATGAAGGCGCACCGCCAAGCCGGCATCGATCCGCGCAGCATTACGTACATCGAGACGCACGGCACCGGCACGCCGCTGGGTGATCCGATCGAAATCAATGGACTAAAGGCGGCGTTCGAGTCGTTGTATGCCGATGCGGGCGCAACCGCCGCGGCGCTACCGCATTGCGGGCTTGGCTCGGTGAAAACCAATGTCGGCCACCTTGAATTGGCCGCCGGCATCGCCGGTGTGATCAAGGTGCTGCTGCAGATGAAGCATCGGACCTTGGTGAAAAGCCTGCACAGCGAAAAACTCAATCCGTACATCGAACTGGACGGCGGTCCGTTCTATGTGGTGCAGGAGGCGCGCGAGTGGACGGCCATGCGCGATGCGCAAGGCCACACGCTGCCGCGCCGCGCAGGCGTGAGTTCGTTCGGCTTTGGCGGGGTGAATGCACATGTCGTGCTGGAGGAATACGTTCCTGCGGCACGCACGGTTCCAGCCACGAGCGGCCCCTTCGCCATCGTGCTGTCGGCGCGCAATGAGGCGCGCTTACGGGAACAGGCGCAAGCGCTGCTGGCATGGCTTGATGCGCAGCCTGGCGTCGAACTGGACGAACTGGCTTACACGCTGCAAGCCGGGCGCGAGGCGATGGAGGAGCGGCTTGGCTTCGTGGCCGATTCGCTCGCCGCATTGCGCACAACGTTGACGCGCTTCCTGGCGGGCGAAAGCCAGGGCCTGCATCGCGGACAGGTTCGGCGGCAGAAGGAGGCGCCGGTTATTTTCGCGGCGAAGCAGGACAACCTGCATGCGTGCCTGGCAGCTTGGGTGAAGGGGGAGGGTATCGATTGGCGTGCGCTTTACGGCGAACGCGCGCCGCGGCGTATCAGCTTGCCGACCTATCCGTTCGCACGCGAGCGTTACGGACTTTCTGCCGCACAACCCGCTGCGCCGTCGTCGCCATGCCTGCATCCCTTGCTCCATCGCAATACGTCCGACCTGTCCACGCAACGCTTCAGCAGCCATTTCCATGGCGGGGAATTCTTCCTGGCCGATCACAACGTGGCAGGCATGCGCGTCTTGCCGGGCGTGGCGCAATTGGAAATGGCGCTGGCGGCCGCGCGCTTGTCGACGCATGCGCATCACGGATTGTCCTTGCGCAAGGTGACCTGGGCCAGGCCGATCGTGGTCGCAGACGCGGGGCAGGACGTGCACGTGGCCTTGCGCGCCGAAGCGGGCGGCACGATCCGTTACGACATCTATAACGATAGCGGCGATGGCGTGTCGCTGTATGGACAGGGCAGTGCATGGGCGGCACCGAACGACGCGCAGGCCGACGTCATCCGCCACGACCTGGCCGCATGGCGCGAACAATGCAACGCAGCGCACGCCGATGCCGCGCAATGCTATGCCCTGTTCGAGCGCAACGGTCTGCGTTACGGCCCTGCGTTCCGCGCGCTGGATGAGCTGTTCATCGGCAACGATAAGGTGCTGGCGCGCATCAGTTTGCCGGCTGCGGTCGCCAACTCGCTGGATGACTACGTATTGCATCCCAGCCTGCTCGATGCCGCCTTGCAGGCACCCCTTGGCCTGCAACTGGCATCGCCCGCAACGCTGGCATTGATGCTGCCGTTTGCCCTGGAAGCGTTGGAAGTACGCGCGCCTTGCACCAGCCAGATGTGGGCCATCGTGCGCTACAGCGAAGGTACGTCCGCCGCGGACGCGGTACGCAAGCTCGATATCGACCTGTGCGATGCCAATGGGCTGGTCTGCGTCCGCTTCAGGCAATTGAGTTTCCGCGCCTTCGATCCTGATGCGGCGCACGGCATGAATACACCGCGGAAGACGACGAGCATGATGGATAAGGAAAGTGTTGTTGCCGAGCAGGCGGGTGCCATGGCGGAAAACGATGCGTTACGCGAAAAAAGCATTCGGCAGTTCAAGCAGCTGATCGGCAAGAGCATCGGGCTTGCACCGGACGCGATCGACGAGACCATCGGTTTCGACGAGTACGGCATCGATTCGTTCCTGGTGATGGAGCTGACCCGCGCACTGGGCGAAGTGTTCGATGCGGACAGCGTCAGCACCACGCTGTTGTTCGAATACCCGACGATCGCAAGCCTGGTGGGGTATTTCATGGAGAGCCAGGCGGAAGCCTTGATGCGCTGGACGGGGTTGGATGCCGTTGCCCCGGCGCAAGATCTCGAGCGCCTTCAGTTGCCGGAAACTTCCGCTCGTCAATCCAGCGAAAGCTGGACGAAGCGCGAAGTGCGGACAACGTCCGTGCATCAAGGCCAAGTAGACGAATCGCCGGCTTCCCAGGTAACGCCATCGATAGCCACACCCGCAACACACCGCCTCGACATCGCCATCATCGGCCTCTCCGGCCGCTACCCCGGCGCCGACGACGTCAACCAGTTCTGGAACAACCTTGCCGCTGGACGCAACTGCATTACGCCGGTCCCGGCGGAACGCTGGGACCACAGCCGCTACTTCGACGAACGCAAAAACCAGCCGGGCAAGACCAATACGCGCTGGGCGGGCTGGTTGAACGATATCGATGGCTTCGACCGCTTGTTCTTCAACATCACGCCGCGCGAAGCGCAGCTGATGAGCCCGCAGGAGCGGCTGTTCCTGCAGGAGGTGTACGCCAGCATCGAGGACGCCGGCTATACGCCGCAAAGCCTGTGCAAGAGCCGCAAGATCGGCACGTTCGTCGGCGTGTTGAACGAGCACTACGCCACCGGCGTGCGCTTCTGGTCGTTCGCCAATCGCGTGTCCTACCTGTTCAACTTCCAGGGCCCGAGCATGGCGATCGACACCGCCTGCTCGTCATCGCTGACGGCTGTGCATCTGGCGATCGAAAGCCTGCGCAGCGGCGACAGTGAAGTCGCCATTGCCGGCGGCGTAAATCTGATCACGGCTCCCGCGCATCTGATCGACCTGTCTTCGCTGATGCTGCTGTCCAGCGGCGACGAGTGCCGTTCGTTCGGCGCGGATGGCGATGGCTTTGTCGACAGCGAAGCGGTGGGGGCGCTGGTGCTCAAGCCGCTGCATCGCGCGGTGGCCGACGGCGACCATATTTATGGCGTCATCAAGGGCAGTGCGATCAATGCGGGCGGAAAAACCACCAGCTACATGGTGCCCAGCCCGAACCTGCAGGCGCAGGTGGTGAGCGATGCGCTGCATCGCGCGGACATCGACGCGCGTTGCGTGAGTTACGTGGAAGCGCAGGGCACCGGCAGCAGCCTGGGCGATCCGATCGAGATAGCAGGCCTGGCCAAGGCATTCCGCCACTGGACGCAGGACAAACAGTTCTGCGCCATCGGTTCGCACAAGTCGAATGTGGGCCACAGCGAAAGCGCCAGCGGCTTTGTCGCCATCAGCAAGGTGCTGATGCAGATGAAGCATCAGGCGCTGGCGCCCACGCTGCATGCGAGCACGCCCAACCCCAACATCAGATTTGCCGACACGCCATTCGTGCTGCAGCAGAACCTGGCGGCCTGGCCGCGCCCGGTGATGGACGTGGATGGCGAGCAGTGCGAGGTGCCGCGCATCGCGGGCGTTTCTTCGTTCGGCGCAGGTGGCGCGAACGCGCACGTGGTGATCGAGGAATACGTGGCGCCACCAAGCGTGGATACGCCCGCGCAAAGCCCGGCGATGATCGTGCTGTCGGCGCGCAACCCAGAGCGCTTGCAGGAGCAGGCGAAGCGGCTGCTAGCGGCGATCGCCTCGGCGCACGCCGATGCGGACATGACACTGGCGAACGTCGCGTACACCCTGCAGGTGGGTCGTGAAGCGATGGAAGAGCGCTTGGCCCTATGGGTGGATTCGCTGGCCGATCTGCAGCAGAGATTGACGGCGTTCGTCGCCGGCAGCGACGACATCGAAGGTGTCCACCGCGGCCACGCAAAACGTGGCGCCTTGTCGATGCTGTCTGGCGATGAAGATCTGGCCGCGATGATCCAGGCGTGGGTTGCCAAGGGCAAGTTCGGCAAGCTGCTGGAACTATGGGTGAAGGGGCTGGGCATCGACTGGAGCGTGTTGTATTCGGACGTGCGTCCGCGCCGCATCAGTCTGCCGACTTATCCGTTTGCGCGGGAGCGCTACTGGACCGACGTGCCTTATCCGGACGCGCCGCAAGGTGCTGCCATCCACGCGCTGCCTCGGCGCGAGTCGCCTGGCGCGGCAGCGGCGGAGCAGGGCGCAATGCAGGCAAGCAGCCGCATGGAAGCACTCACGGCGATGTGGCGCGACTTGTTTGGCCGTCCATCCTTGGAGAGCGACGATCATTTCTTTGAACTGGGCGGCGATTCCCTGCTTGCCACGCAGCTGGTTTCGAGAATCCGGGCCGAATGGGGCCTTGAACTGCCGGTGCAAAGCATCTTTGAGGCCCCCACCATCAAGGCACTGCTTGCACGCATCGA
>NZ_DATEJY010000062.1:0-5401 GCF_035277725.1 Dyella sp.
AGATCAGCCTGATCGAAACTCAACTTCTCGCGCGTACCGCCACCTTCCAGCACCGCTTCGGCAAGCTCCGCCTTGCGTGCTTTCAATTCCTCGATGCGCTCTTCCACCGTCCCCGACGTAATCAATCGGAATACAAATACCGGCTTGTCCTGGCCGATACGATGCGCACGGTCGCTGGCTTGCGCTTCGGCGGCGGGATTCCACCACGGGTCGTAATGAATGACTGTATCGGCCGCGGTCAGGTTGAGGCCGACGCCGCCGGCTTTCAGCGAGAGCAGGAACAAAGGCACGTCGCCTTCCTGGAAGCGCTGCACGGGTTCGGCGCGATCGCGTGTTTCGCCGGTGAGCATCACATAGCGGATGCGGCGCCGCTCCAGCTCGTTGGCGATCAGCTTGAGCATTTCGGTGAACTGCGAGAACAGCAGCACTTTGCGCCCTTCGGCGAGCAGCGCGGGCAGCATGTCCATCAGCAGTTCGAACTTGGCGGAATCGCGCACACCGCGTGCCGCCTCCAGTTTGACGAGGCGTGGATCGCAACAGACTTGGCGCAGTTTGAGCAGCGCATCGAGCACTACGATGCCGCTGTGTGCGATACCTCGTTGAGCAATCACTTCGCGCAGTTCGTCGGCCAGCGACAGGCGCAGGCTCTCGTATAGCTCGCGCTGACGGCCATCGAGCACCACGCGGCGCGTGATTTCGGTTTTGGACGGCAGCTCTGATGCAACCTGCGCCTTGGTTCGGCGCAGGATGAACGGCGCGAGACGGCGATTGAGGCGCTCTTGGCAATCCTCGTCGCGCTGCTTTTCGATCGGCACGCGGTAGTGACGACGGAAGGCACCTTCATCACCCAGCAGGCCCGGCACAGCCAGATCCACCTGCGACCAGAGTTCACCGAGGTGATTTTCCAGCGGCGTGCCGGTGAGGCAGATGCAGCGTGGCGCGCGCAAGGTGAGCGCCGCGCGGCGTGCTTGCGTGCGTGGATTCTTCACTTGTTGCGCTTCGTCAAACACGATCAACGAGAACGGTTGTTTGCGCAGCGTCACCACGTCACGCGGCAGCAAGGCGTAGCTCGTGAGGATGATGTCCTGCGCGGCGATCTGCGAAAAATCGCCGCTGCGCTGCGGACCATGCAAGGCAAGTGCGCGCAGGGAGGGTGCGAAACGTGCGATTTCCGCCAGCCAGTTCGGAATCAGGCTGGTGGGCACCACGATCAACGCGGGCTGCTGCAAGGCGCTACGCTCTTTCAGCGCCAGAAGGTGCGTGATCAATTGCAGTGTCTTACCAAGACCCATGTCGTCGGCGAGCACGCCACCGACGCCGGCTTCGGCCAGCGCGTTTAACCAGCGCAGACCTTCGCGCTGGTAAGGGCGCAATTCGACGGTGAGACCTTCGGGAACAGCATCGCTCGCACGCTCGGCGGCATCGCGCAGGCGTGCGGTGAATCCGCGCAGTTGCTCGGGTGCCTGTAATTCGCCACCGGCCGGCAACGCTTCGACGATTTCTTCCAGACGGCCGGCCTGCACGCGCGGCAGATGCAGTTTTTTCTTCGGCTTTTCGAGGTATTCGGCGAGCGGCGCCAGCAAACCGCGCAATTCCTTCAGGCGCACCGGCACGCGGCGACGCTCGTCGACCGGCGCGTACCAGACGGCATCCTCGGGCTCGTTTGGCGCGGGGCTGAGATTGAGCTGATGTTCGGCCAATGCCTGCGCTACCGCGGGCAACAGGTTGCGGCGCTTGCCTTCCACTTCGATACCGATTTCCAGATCGAAGGCGTGATCGTCGGCGTCTTCCACCGCGTTGCCGTACCAGCGCACCGGGCCTTCCAGCACTTCGAACGGGAAGCTCGGTGCGTATTCGAGCAGGAAGCCTTCTGCTTCGAGCTTTGGCCGCAAGGCAAGCCACCGCGCGGGCGTGTTCACTTCGAGCGCGCCCGCGTGGCCCTTGCCGGGGAACAGCCAGGCGTCTTCCGGCAAGGTGTCAGCCAAGTCCCACGGCAGCCCTTCGGTGTCGACGCCGAGCGTCAGGCCGGCACGTTCGAGCTGTTCCATGGTGGAAAGCTCTTCCGCACGTCTGCGTGTGATTTCCACCAGCTGGCCGTTGCGTACGCGGCGCACCAAAGGTTCGCCGCCGCGTCCTGGCAGGCGCTCGCCGGCGTAGTCAAAGGCGAGTCGTGCGTAAGCCAGCGGCGGCGTGCCGGCGGCCAGGCGCGCGTGACGGGTCAATGCGTGCAAGATAAGCACCGGCTTGGGTGCGAGTTCGGCGCGGCGCAGTTCGTCGAATACCTGCGGCTGCGGGATGCGATGCGCCAGGCGGCTCGATGGCAATGCGCCGCGCAAGAGACGGCTGTATTCATGCTTGAGCGGCGGCAAGTCCAGCCAGTGCGTTTCTTCCGGATCGGCTTCCAGATGACCCAGTTCGGCGCGCTCTGCATCCAGGTACCACAGCCCATCAATGCGCAGCAGGCGCTGGCTGTGGGGCAACGCCGGCAACAGGCGCTGGCTGCCGTCCTGTTCCAGTTGCCAATGCCAATTCAACTGATGCGACTTGCCGCGCGACAGGCGCAGACCGGCGAGTCCGCCCAGGAAGCAGGGCGCGGTATCCAGCATCTCGGCCAGCAGCGCATTGCCCACGTGGCCTGACAAACGTGCGTAACTGCGCGACTTGCGCAAGGCCTGCGGCAGGCCGAGCACGGTCGTGGCCAGCCGTTGTTCGTGCAGGGTCAGGATCGAATGGGAAAGCATTTTGCTTTCCAGCGGGGCGGGCCGGCTGAAGCGGCCATGCTCGCCCGGCACCAGCAACACGGGCGCCGAATCCAGGCGCGCGTAGGGGACACCATCCTCCGGCATCACCTCGAAGAAGAAACCGAGCACTGTATGTTCGTGCGCGCCACCCGCAGCGGGCTTGCCGAGCAGCTTGCGCCACACGCCGGGCAGGCTTCCCTCGCGCTCTTCATGCTGGGCGGAAGCATCGCCGTGCTGGTTCTCGTCCGGTAGGTGCATGCGCATGCGATCCCTGGAGCGATCAAAACCTTGAGCTTAGCAGCGATCCGGGTGCGCACCACAAGCGGATGCACACAAAAAAATAGCTCAATGCGTTCCGAACAAGCCCTGCGGGTATTCCGGCTTCTGTTCGCGCGCCATCAAGGCCTTCATGCCTTCGACCGGCGTCACGTCACCATGCAGCACGGCGCGCACGCCTTTGCTGATGGGGAGATCCAGGCCGTGCTTGTCGGCCAGGCGCACGACTTCGTTGGCGGTGACGACGCTTTCGACGACCTGACCGATCTGCGCCACCGCTTCGTGAATGCCGATGCCCTGCCCCAGCGCCAATCCCAGACGGCGGTTGCGCGACAGATCGCCGGTGCAGGTCAACACTAGATCACCCAGGCCGGACAGGCCCATCAGCGTTTCCGGCTTTGCGCCAAGCGCCACGCCCAGGCGCAGCATTTCGTTCATGCCACGGGTAATGAGACCCGCGCGAGCGTTCAGACCAAGCTGCATGCCATCGGCGACGCCGGTGGCGACGGCCAGCACGTTCTTCATTGCGCCACCAAGCTCGGCGCCCAGCACGTCGTTACCGGTGTAGACACGGAAGTTCGGGGCGTGCAGCAAATCGGCCAGCTGCTGCGCGAAGGCGGCGTTCTCGGAATGCACCGTGACAGCGCTGGGCTGGCCGGAAGCGACCTCGCGCGCGAACGACGGGCCGGTGAGCACCGCGGCCGACCGCCCGGGCAGCCGTTCGGCCACCAGCTCGTGCAGGAACCGGCCCGTGCCCGGCTCGAAGCCCTTGGTCGCCCAGGCGATGCTGGTGCCCGGATCGAGCAAGGGCGCGATCTCGGCCAGCATTTCGGCAAAGGCATGGCTGGGCACCACGATCAGCAGCGTGGTGGCGCCGCGTACGGCCTTGGCCAAGTCGGGCTCGAAGGCGAGCCCGGGCGGCAGTTGCAGGTCCGGCAGGTAGCGCTGGTTGCGATGGCTGGCAGCCATGTCGGCCAGGGCCGCTGCATCGCGGCCCCACAAGCGAGTGGGTACCCCATTGCGCGCGGCCATGGTGGCCAGGGCCGTGCCCCAGGAGCCAGCCCCGAGCACGGCCAGGATCGGCTGGTCGGTCATATCAGGACCTTGTTCGCCGGGTTTCAGCTGTTGAGCGTCGGGGCCTCGCCACCAGCGCCCATGCGGCGCTGCTGCTCGGCGTAGAGGGCTTCGAAATTGATCGGCTGCAGCAGGAACGGCGGGAAGCCACCTTCCTGCACCAGGTTGGAAATCACGTGACGGGCATACGGGAACAGCAGGTTCGGGCAGTAGCTGCCGATGATGCCGGCCTGGTCGGCCTCGGCGAAACCGGCGATGCCGAACAGACCTGCCTGCTGCACTTCCGCCAGATAGGCCGTGCGCTCGTTGATGGTGCAGGTCAGGGTCAGGGTGAGCACCACTTCGTACAAGTCGTTGCCCAGGCCGGTGGCACGCTGGGACAGGTTGAGCTGTACTTGGGGGGCTTCGGTGATTTCGCCGATTTCCTGGAAAATCTGCGGCGCATTGGGCGCCTCGAAGGATACGTCCTTGACGTAGATCTTCTGCAGCACGAGCTGCGGCTGATTGGCCTGACCAGCACCCTGGCCGTTGGCGGTGATATCTACCATGGGTATCCCTCGATTCAAAAGGCGAAGCGCGCGAGGCGCAAAGAAGGGGAATTGTTCCATACATCCCCGTCTGTCGCCATGTCGGCGAAGGCTGCAAAAGTGGTTAGAGATTGCGCAGCAGGGCGTTTTTACCGGATAATGCGCGGCTCGCCCCCGTCGACCCGGCCTGCCGGGCATGTCCGCAACGCGATGCGGACCTCACGACCAAGCGACCCGCAACACCCTCCAGCATCGCGTGGCGCATTGCGCCGCTGGGCCGATGTCGCCCTGGCCAACGGGCGGTTTACGAAATCTACGGAGGTCATCATGGCCCGTGTATGCCAAGTCACCGGAAAGGGTGTGCAGACCGGCAATAACGTCTCGCACGCCAACAACAAGACCCGCCGCCGCTGGTTGCCCAACCTGCATGAGCGCCGGTTCTGGGTTGCCAGCGAAAACCGCTGGGTCAAACTGCGCGTCTCCAACCAGGCGCTGCGTACCATCGACAAGAAGGGCATCGAGGCCGTGATCGCCGACCTGCGTGCCCGTGGCGAAAAGATCTAAGGAGCTTAAGTCATGTCCAAGAGCAAGAGCGACAAGATCCGTTTGATCTCTTCGGCCGGTACCGGCCACTTCTACACCACGCAGAAGAACAAGAAGAACACCCCGGACAAATTTGAATTCAAGAAATACGATCCGGTCGTGCGCAAGCACGTGATCTACAAGGAAGGCAAGATCAAGTGATCCACCGTTAGGTGAATGCTCTGGCGAAAGCCAGGATCT
>NZ_DATEJY010000063.1:0-43377 GCF_035277725.1 Dyella sp.
CGATCCCATCCCGAACTCGGAAGTGAAACGCAGCTGCGCCGATGGTAGTGTGGACTTCCATGCAAGAGTAGGTCACCGCCAGGGGCTTTATCCCTAAAACGCCTTCCCAACCGGGAAGGCGTTTTACTTTATGGCTTTGGCTTTGGCATCGACGGTGGCGAGGTCGGGCGTTGCAGGGGCGCGCCATCCGAGAAAAGGAGCGGGACGCGTGCACCATGGATCGCTGCGCTTGTCATCAGGGCAGGCGCTTCGAAGGCTCCGCGTCGCGAGAACATCGCCGTTATCGCCTAAGATGTATCCCCGGAATGCTCGACCAGTGCGCTCGTCGAGGAGAACGCCGTGTTTGTGAATGTGGAAACCCGACGTCAGCCGCGTCTGCATTGGGCGGCCATGCTGCTGATCTTAATTTGCGTGGTGACATTTGTCGCTTTGGCTTTGATGTCCCCGCCGCGGCGAATCACGTTCCTGCTGGAGTGGGGCACTGTTCCGGCCAATGTATTCGATACGCACCAACCCATCTGGCAACAGCTTCGAGATCCCGCTTTGCTACGCCTGGTCACGGCGCTATTCATCCACGTTGCGTGGCTGCATTTGCTGAGCAATCTTTTGTTCCTCATGATCTTCGGGATTCCAGCGGAGCGCACCTTAGGATCGATCCGTTTCCTGATCCTGTTCCTGCTTGGCGGCGTCGTGGCTAATTTTGCCGGAGCCATCTCGCTCGCCGGGGAAGTCAGGCCCATTATTGGTTGCAGTGGTGCGGTATCGGCTGTGCTCGGTGCATACGTTTCTCTGTTTCCGCGAGCACGTTTGGGGTTGGTCCTTCCCCTTGGCTTCTATCTGGAATTCGTACGTGTGCCAGCATTTCTGCTGATCGGAATCTGGGCTCTGCTGCAGTTGCTTTTCAGTTACCTGGGTGGGCCCAGCTATGGCGGATACGCCTGGTGGACACACCTGGCAGGCTTTTTGTTCGGCGTATTGTTCGCGCTGTTATCACGCGATGCCATCATGCGTCGCATGCGCCGGTAAAATAAGCACTATGCGCAATCAAAAACTCTACAAAGTAACTTTCCTGCATCTGGGCAAATGCTACGAGCTATACGCCCGACACGTTGCATCGAGCAGCCTCTGGGGTTTCACCGAAGTTGGCGATCTGATATTCGAGCCGGCAGGCGAGGGCATTGTGGTGGATCCCACCGAAGAACGTCTGCGCGAGGAGTTCAAGGACACGCGCGTGCTGCATCTACCCATGCAAGCCGTGGTGCGCATTGAAGAAGTTGATCGCAAGGGTGTGCTTGCCATCCGCGACGCGGCGGATGGACAAAAAGTTACTCCGTTCCCGATGCCCCCACGTAATCGCTAACGCGGCGCCTGGCTGAGCCCGTGATGTCTTGAAAACATCCTGAGCAAACGCCTTGCAAGAGGTGTTGCGGCCACCTGCCTATAAGTGTGGTGCGGATCGAAACCTTCGCGATGCATGTCATGATGCTTGCGCCGAATGTAGGCACGCATCACGTCCGCATTGAATTCGGGATGAAACTGCACGCTGACGGCGCTACGGCCATAGCGAATCAGGTGATGCGGATCGCGCGCAGAGCGAGCCAGCACTTTTGCACCCTTTGGAATTTCAAGCACGCTTTGTTCGTGCGTCGTGTGCGCGCGAAATTGGGTAGGTAGAAAGGCGGTCAATGCATCGTGTTCCGCGCCAGGTAGCAGATCGATCGGCAAGGTACCGATTTCTCGCCCGCCCGGCAGATAGTCGACCCGCCCGCCCAACGCGTGCGCCATGAGCTGATGACCGTAACAGACGCCGAGCAATGGCAGGTCCACGTCCACTGCATGACGGATCCATCCCGCCGTTTGTTCGCTCCACGGCGCGCGATCGGTCACCATCGCTGCTGAGCCGGTAATCAATGCGCCGGATATCTCCTGCGGCGGCGGCAACGCTTCTCCCGCCGCAACATTCACGACCCGCACTTGCTGCGGCGCTAATTGCGCACTTAAACGAAACCAATGAGGAAAATCGCCGTGGCGCGCTTTGATATTATCGGGCGCCTGGCCGGTGCGGATGATCAGGACTGGCTTCATGCGAGCAAAATGGGTGATCGGGGTTTCATCAAGGAGGTGAATCTTCGACATGCTCGACCGGCGGTAACACAGTCAGCACTTCCTGTACGGTGGTCAGTCCACGCGCAACCTGATCCGCGGCGGAAATGCGCAACGGGCGCATCCCTTCAAGCAAGGCGCCCTGGCTGAAATGGATCAGATCCAGTTGCGCGCCGATCATGCTGCGCAAGCGTGGGCTCAACGGCATCATTTCATAAATGCCGGTACGGCCCATAAAGCCGGTATGGCGGCATTCCAAGCAGCCCGCCGGCTTGTAGACGCGCTCGGGCACGGGCATCGACCAGCCATGCGTCAACACCGTCCATTCGTGCGGATCCTGCTGCGTTTCCAGCTTGCAATGTGGACACAACGTACGCACCAGGCGCTGTGCAACCACACCGGTGAGCGTCGATTGAATCAAGTAATGCGGCACGCCTAGATCGAGCAAGCGCGTTACCGCGCTAGGCGCATCGTTGGTATGCAACGTCGATAACACCAGGTGGCCGGTCAACGAGGCCTGCACCGCCATCTGCGCGGTTTCAAGATCGCGAATTTCGCCGACCATGATGATGTCCGGATCCTGGCGCAACAGCGTGCGCACGCCAGCGGCGAAATCCAGATCGATCGAAGGCTGCACCTGCATTTGGTTGAATTCGGGCGAGACCATTTCGATCGGGTCTTCCACCGTGCACACGTTGATATCTGGCGTGGCCAGATGCTTCAACGTGGAATACAGCGTGGTGGTCTTGCCCGAACCGGTCGGTCCGGTTACCAGCACAATGCCGTGCGGACGCTCCACCATGCTTCGCCATAGCGTGTCTTCGGAAGGCGAGAAGCCGAGCTGCGAGAAATCCTTGGCGACGATGTCCGGATCGAAAATACGCATCACCATCTTTTCGCCGAACGCGGTGGGCATGCTTGAAATACGCAGTTCCACTTCGCGGCCCGACGAGGCGCGCGTCTTGATGCGGCCATCTTGCGGGCGGCGTTTTTCTGCGACGTCCATGCGCGAAAGAATCTTGATGCGCGACGTGACTGCCGTCATCACCGGCGGCGGCAGTTCAAATACTTTGTGCATTACGCCGTCGATGCGAAACCGCATCATGCCCGCTTCGCGGCGCGGTTCCAGATGGATATCCGACGCGCGCTGTTCAAACGCGTATTGCAGCAACCAGTCCACAATATGGACGACGTGCCGATCATCGGCACCGACCTCACCGGCTTTGCCGAGTTCCAGCAACTGCTCGAAGTTGAGCAAGGCTGAGGAGTCGTAACCGCTCTGGTTCTTGGCATCCTTCGCCAACTGGATCGAACGCTGGACGCCGTAGAACTCCTGCAGATACCGATTGATATCAATCGGACTGGACACAACGCGATGCACATCACGGCGTAACATCTGCGCCAGATCCTTCGACCAGGAATTGTCGAACGGTTCTGCCGTGGCAAACGTCACTTCGCCCGTCGTGGCTGCTACGGGAAGGATGCGATGCCGCTGCGCATAGGCGTGGCTCACCACCTGCGTCACGGCGGCCACATTGATCTTCATCGGATCAATTTTGAGATACGGCAGGCCGGCCTGGCCGGCCAGCCATTCGGTCAGGCCTTCCAGGCTCAGCGGCCGGCCGGGATCGCGGCGATTGATCAGCTTGGCGTTGGCAATGATCACCAGCGGATTCAACTCTACCGAGCTGCGCCCGGCGCGATTGCCGATGCGCAATTGCTTGGCATCGTCCGCCGAGAGGTAGCCATCCACCACCAGGGCTGCCAGAACGTCGTCCAGCGCCAGCCGGCCGCGACGGCCCAACATGGAGGCGATTTGTTGCGTTGCTGGCATGGGCGGATTCCCCTTGTATCGCGCAGAAAACCGGCGAAAAGACGCGCTGCGGCTATACTAACCCGCTTTACACTCAGGTTAGGAAAGAGATGTCCGCGCCTACCTTCCAGGATGTGATCCAGACCCTTAACCGCTACTGGGGCCGCCAGGGGTGCGTGCTGCTGCAACCGCTCGATACCGAGGTTGGCGCGGGCACGTTCCATCCCGCCACGTTTTTGCGTGCGCTTGGTCCGGAGCCTTGGGCTGCTGCCTACGTCCAACCGTCGCGCCGCCCCACCGATGGGCGCTACGGCGAAAACCCCAACCGCCTGCAGCACTACTACCAGTATCAGGTGGTGATGAAGCCGAATCCGGAAAACATCCTTGAGCTGTACATCGGCTCGCTCAAGGAGCTGGGCCTCGATCCGCAAGTGCACGATCTGCGCTTCGTGGAAGACAACTGGGAGTCCCCCACGCTTGGCGCCTGGGGCCTCGGGTGGGAAGTCTGGCTCAACGGCATGGAAGTGACCCAGTTCACCTACTTCCAGCAGGCCGGTGGCCTGGAATGCAGACCGGTCACGGGCGAGATCACCTACGGCCTGGAGCGCCTCACGATGTATCTGCAAAACGTGGACAACGTCTACGACCTGATCTGGACCGAAGGCCCGCACGGCAAGGTCACCTATGGCGATGTGTTCCACCAGAACGAAGTGGAGCAGAGCATCTACAACTTCGAGCACGCCAACGTCACCGAATTGCTGCGCTGGTTCGATGTGTGCGAAGGCGAGGCCAACAAGCTGATTGCAGCAGGCTTGCCATTGCCGGCCTATGAGCAGGTCATGAAAGCCAGTCATACGTTCAATCTGCTGGATGCCCGTCGCGCCATCAGCGTCACGGAACGCCAGCGTTACATCCTGCGCGTGCGCACCTTGTCACGCAGCGTGGCGGAAGCGTATGTGGCGCAGCGTGAAAAGCTTGGTTTTCCCGGATTGAAGCAACAGAAGGAGCAGGCCGCATGAGCGCTGCCAAGTCATTGCTCATCGAGCTGGGCACGGAAGAGCTGCCGCCGAAATCGCTGGATGAATTGGGTGCATCGTTCCTGCGTGGTATTTGCGAAGGACTGGGCAAGCGCGGTATTGACGCACAGCTTGAGCAGGCCGTGCTATACGTAACACCGCGGCGTTTGGCCGTCCATGTTCCTGAAGTCGCTGTAGCGCAGCCGGAACAATCCATCGAACGCCGCGGCCCGGCGGTGAACGCGTCGATCGACGCGCAGGGCCATCCCAGCAAGGCACTGGTCGGTTTTGCGCAATCGTGTGGCGTTGGTGTCGAGCAACTGGAAAAGCTGGAAACCGACAAGGGTTCCTGGTTTGTATATCGCACGGTAAAACCAGGCCAGCCGGTCGCGGCGCTGCTGCCGGAAATCGTCGAGGAAGCACTTAAAGGCTTGCCGATTCCGAAGCCGATGCGCTGGGCCGATCACGACTACAGCTTTGTGCGCCCGGTGCATTGGCTGGTCATGTTGCATGGCGCCACCATCATTGATGGCCAGGTGCTGGGTTTGCGCAGCGGACGTCAGTCACGCGGTCATCGTTTCATGCATCCGCAACCCGTGCATCTGGCGGATGCGGATAGCTACGTCGATGCATTGCGCATGGCGAAAGTGTTGGCCGACCCGATGGAACGCCGCCAACGCATTCGCGATGAAGTAGCACGTGTAGCCAAGGAAACCCGCGGTACACCGCGGCTTGACGATGCGTTGCTGGATGAAATCGCCAACCTTACCGAGTGGCCCGTCGCGATCGCCTGCACGTTTGATAGCGCATTCCTGAGCGTGCCGCCGGAAGCGCTTGTCACCACGATGGAAGCCAACCAGAAGTTCGTGCCGGTGTTCGATGCACACGACAAGCTCACCGAGCATTTCATCGGCATCGCCAATATCGACAGCAAGCGCCCGAATGAAATTCGCAAAGGCTACGAACGCGTCATTCGCCCGCGTTTTGCCGATGCGAAATTCTTCTGGGATGAAGACCTGAAGACACCGCTGGCAAGCTATCAAGAAGCGTTGAAGAACGTCACCTATCAGCAAGCGTTGGGCAGCTTGTGGGACAAAAGCGTGCGCGTAGCCGAGATCGCGCGCATCGTGGCCAATCGCGTCGAGGTGGACGCCGGTCAGGCAACGCGCGCGGCTGCGCTGGCCAAATGCGATTTGCTCACCCGCATGGTTGGCGAATTTCCAGAGCTGCAAGGCGTGATGGGTCGCTACTACGCGCAGCACGACAAGGAATCGCCCGAGGTGGCCGATGCGCTGGATAGCATCTATCAGCCACGCTTCGCCGGCGACACGATCGCCGCGGGCAAAGTTGGGCAAGTGCTTGCGATTGCCGAACGCGTCGACACGCTGGCCGGCATTTTTGCCGTGGGGTTGAAGCCTGGCGGCAACAAGGATCCCTTCGCGCTGCGCCGCGCGGCCTTGGGTCTGGCGCGCACGTTGATCGAAGGCGGCCTTGAGCTCGATCACAAGGCATTGTTCGCCGAAGCGCTGGAGTTGCTGCCGGAAGCCGCGCTTGCAGCCGGCCTGAAACCAGGCAGAGACGGCAAAGCACCTGTCCTTGATGCGGGCCAACGCCGAGCTGCACTCATGTCCGAGCTCAGTGAATTCGTGCTCGAACGCCTGCGTGGCTACTACGCAGAAAAGGGCTTTACGACCGAGCAATACGAAGCCGTGCTGGCCGTCGCGCCCATCAGCCTGGTCGATTTTGATCGCCGATTACGTGCCGTGCTCGAATTCGGCCGGCAGCCGGAGGCATTGAGCCTGGCCGGCGCCAACAAGCGCGTCGCCAACATCCTCCGCAAGCAACAGGAAGAACACGGCGCCCAGAGCATCCGCGAGCACGTTGATCCGGCGCACTTCGAAGAAGATGCGGAGCGCGCTTTGGCGCAAGCCTTGGAAGCGGCCCAGGCTGACACGGCCACAGCGCTGCAACGCCGCGATTACACCGCGGTGCTCGCACGTCTTGCGCAGCTGCAGGCGCCGGTCGATGCGTTCTTCGATCACGTGTTGGTGAATGCCGACAACCCGGTGGTGCGCGCCAACCGGCTTGCGTTGCTTGGGCGATTGAAGGCGCAGTTCACGGCCATTGCCGATATTGCGCGGCTGTAACGGTTGAACAAAAAAAGCGGCCCCAGAGGCCGCTTTTTTATCTGTCCGGATACTTGAATCAGGACGCCAAACGAGTCGCCGCACGGCCTTTCAGGCGTTCGGCCAGCCGGTGGTTGAAGGCCACCATCGCGGTCGCATCCACATCGTTGCCGCCCGGACCGAGGATGTCATAAAGCTCGGCAAGCATGTCCGAGTTCTCGGCCAGCGTCAGATGGCTGTCCGCCAGATCCAGCTCCGATTGCAGAATGCGCAGCGCCGTGTTCAAGCGCTGCACATCCATGCCAGTGGCTTCCAGCGTTTCGGCCGCCGTGCGCAGCTTGGAGCGATGGCGCGAGACGATGGATTCGGAGCTGGTGGTGGCGTTCATATCATCCGGGACCACGGCGCTGGGATCCAGCATCGATCCCTCGCCAGCCACCAGCCAGACCAGCGAAATTCCCAAGGTGCGGGCCAAAGTGACGCAACGGGCACGCGAGGGATCGGTGTTTCCGTCGCGCCAACTACGCACCACCCCTTCCGAGAACCCACACATTCGAGCGATTTCCGTCACGCTGCCCACGCGCTGGATCAGCAACTTTATGCGATCGGCAAAGGTGGTGGCGGGGAGGGTGAGGGGTGTGTGCGTTTGCAGATTCATCGCAAAAATTCCACAGATTTCGAGCGTTGGGGACTGGTAAGTACTTGCCAGCGTTCCGGTTTTATAGACCAGCCGGCCTTCGTGAAAGTGTCGGCTGCCGCAACTTTCTGATGTCATGCCGCATGAATTTGCGGGTGGCGGCATGATTCGAAGTCATCCTAGGCCGCACAAACGCGTCAGTCTGTTCGGGGTTGACACATCGGTATTGCGATGGGGCAAGAAACTGCGGTTGAGCAGGAATGAGCCCGCGGCTCGCGCTTCTTTACGAATTGAGGTGTGGTAACAGGGCCCTGCATCCGTGCGATTTTTTCGACTTTTTAAGTCGCGAGCTATCAGACAAAGTCGGTCGGTCATTCGAATTTGGTCCGTGCGAGAAGTACCGCCTCAAAGATAAACATACGGTCACGAATGGTACATCTGGCCCGTTGACTTTTCCGTCCGTGGTCTTTGGGCTATGCTCTGAGGCTCCCCCGCGCTGTTTGCGACGCGATGCGTTCGGCAGGCATCGCGTTCGAATCGATCCAACCCGAGGTTTCCATCCCATGCGCAGCGTTGTTTGGTCGCTGATGACAGTGGCAGCGGTGGCACTAGCCGGCTGCAACAATTCTTCAAATCCGTCGTCGTCGACCGACACGGGAAATACCGAAGCAAGTGCGCCGGCCGGTCCCGCGCACAGCGTTACCGGTACCGTCACGATCCGTGGCGGCGGCACGCCTTCGCAGCAGAGCAAGCTCGACATCAGTATCGTCGACGTGACGGCACAGGGCTCCGCGCCGCTGGCCACCAAGGAAATTGCGCCCGCCACCACCTTCCCGCAATCGTTCGAGCTGGATTTCAATCCCGCCAACGTAGCCACCAACGATCTGTACATCGTGCAGGCGCAGCTGGTGGATGGTGATCGTCACTACACCATGCCGCTGCAGGCGCCGGTGTTGACCAAGGGCAACCCGACCACCAACGTCAAGGTTGAACTCACCCCCGAACAGACGCCGGGCGAAAAGCTCCTGGCACAGTTCCAGGGCGTGCAGAAGCAGATCGGCGGCATGAAGCGCTCCGCCGGCACCAAACTGGAGAAGGATGCCTCGCTGGCCTGGCAGGTCTTCCGCGATGGCGGCGAAGTGAAGTTCATCCGCGAGCTGGTCGATTACGGCGACAAGGGCTTTACCAGCACGGATTACGCCTACAAGGATGGCAAGCCGTGGGTGGTGCAGCAGCAGAAGAAGTCCAGCCAGAACGCCAAGCCCAGTTCGGTGGATACCGCCGGTTGGGGTGACGATGGTTCGCTGGTGCTGAAGACGCATGAGGCGGATGGCAACAATTCGCCGTTGAGCGATAGCGATGCCCAGAACCTGCAGCAGCAGTCCAAGGACATCCTCAATCTGGCAACGGGCGGCAAGGGCAAGTAAGCCCGCTTCCCGCGCTGGAATAAAAAAGCCGTCCAAACTGGACGGCTTTTTTGTTGCCAGGGGAAAGTACGGCTTAGAAGCCGTACTTCACTCCCACGTTGAAGCCGTTCATGCTCTGGCTGTGATCGGCGAAATGGCTGTTGAAGGCTACCCAGGCGGACAGGTTCGAGGTGACCTGCGCGCTCAGGCCAGCGTTGACCGAGCCCCAGTTCTTGTCCGGCGTGAAGCCAGCCATGTCGAAGCTGCCGTTCATGCTGTTGAGGCCAGCGGTGACCATGTCGGTGCCAGCGCGGCTGTCATGGTTCCAACCCAACTCGACATAGGGCGTCACGGCCATGCCCTGGGTATGCAGCGTGCCCTGCAGGCGCCAACCCAATGTGCTGATCAAGGCATTGCGCGACTGGTGGCCGAACCACATGGCGGTCGCGTCATTGCCGTTTTCGTTATAGCTGTCCACCCTGATGTTCTGATACTCGAAGTTCGCGAACGGACCGGTCTTCACCGTGCCCACGTCGAACCAGTAGCCGCCGTGCAGCCCTAAACCGACATACGAGCCATCGACCTTGCCGCTTTCGTTCGTACGAGCGTCGCCGATCATGAACACGCGGTTGACATTGGTGTAGCTGGCCTGGCCGAAGTCACCATAGACGCCGGCGTAAGCACCGCCGCTGTGCCAGGTGACATAACCCAGTCCCGTGAGGGCCTGCAGCTTGTAGCCGCCGCCGCTGGTGACATCGGCGGTATGTTCACCGATGCCCAGCGCGACACCCGCGGAGATGTTGTCCGTCGCGTGAATGTCCGCACCCACGGTGAGATCGACATTATTGCTGCTGGTGCGGGGAGCGCCGGCACGCTGATCGAAATGCTGATTCGAATAGCTGAGATCGGCGAACGCACGCGTGGTGCTGCCGAAGCTATCGGCCATCATCTGGTTGCGCACCACGGCCGTCTGCGTAGTCACCGCGGCGAGCGGTGCTTCCTGCAACAGGGAAATCTGCTGCGGCGCGGCCAGCTCGGAGAGCACCACCTGCGAAAGCATCACGTCTGCTGCTGTGGTGGGATGCACGCCATCCGCGAACAGGTAGGTCTGATTGGTGCCTGCGGCATAGGTGTAGGGCAGGCCGGAACCTTGCGGGCCGCATTGCACTGAACTTGAGCCTGCACCGCACGCCGGCGTGGTGACATTGCTAAAGCCGTACGCCCCGGGATTCGCCACGACCTGATTGAGCAGGGCAAAGGTGTTGACGGGAATGATGCCTTTGCCCAAGTGGCCAAGACCCGCGTTGAGCTGGCTGTTGTAAATAACGCTGAGCCCGGTCAGCGATGAAGCCGCCGAGGCGCCCTGTGCGAGTGCTTCGGGTGTCAGGCCGATATTGGGCAGGTTGAACACCACGATGTTTTTCGCGCCAGCCGCCTGCAGGGCACCGATCAGCTTCACTTCCTGCTGTCCGGCAGCGGCAACGGTGGTTTGCGCCTGGGTGGCCGTCTGTAGCGAGGACACACCCGCCGCTGCGGCCACCTGTGCATTCACCTGGGCGGTGACCAGTGGCGTGATCTGCGCTTCGAACGCGGCAATGGCCACCGGATTATTCGGAATCAGGCCGGCGGTAACTGCCTGGGAAGCCTGTGCAGCCAGTGTTTGTGCAATCAGTTGCTGCGCGACTGAGCCGGCGGCTACCGACGTGGCGGCGTTGAAAATATCGTTGGCGCCACCCCAGATGGCATACAGCGCATGCGGATTCACGCTACTGCTCGCCAGATAGCTGGTCACCTGGCTGGTGATGGTCGGCACGGTGGAGGGCGTGCCCGGCGAGTTGTTGGTGATACCCGCGCCACCCCAGGCGTAGTCGGTGCCGCCAGCCAGCGAAGCGGTCAGCGAATAGCCGAGGCCGGCGGCTACGTTCTGAATCGTCACATTGCCGGGATTGGTCGTGAACTTCAGCGGGGGCTGGATGCTCGGATCGGTCGCCAGCGAAATGTTGCCGGCATCGCTAAGGCTGTCGCCAAAAACCACCACGCTGTTGAACGTGGAATTCGGATTGCCGGTAGCGTGAACCGCGCCAACCATGCCGAGGGCCAGCGCCACGGCGCCAGCGATCTTTCGAGGGTGGAACATGTGTGGGTGCTCCTGCGTTGTTTGTTATCGGAGTGTTACGTTAATGCATGCCATACGGCAGCGCATGCTGCGCTGCCGTATGGGGAACTCCGCTAGTGCGCCTCATGCTTGAGGACGCAAGCCGCTATGACAGAAGCAGCAATGTCTGCGCGTCAGCGCTTCAACGCCCGCGAAAGCGCATCGGCAAAAGCACTGTTGGCAGGCGCCGAAGCCGGTTTCGCTGCTGGTGAACCGCCAGGCCGCGAGCCGCCGCGGTTGTCCCTGCCTCCTCGCGCGTCACCAGCGGCCGGCTTGCCGCTGCGTGCCTGTTGGCCGGGTTCGTCGTCCAGGCGCATCGATAGCGCGATGCGCTGGCGGGGGATGTCCACGTCCATCACCTTCACCTTGACAATGTCGCCGGCTTTGACGGCGTCGCGCGGGTCTTTCACAAAGGTGTGGGATAGCGCAGAGACATGCACCAGCCCATCCTGATGCACGCCGATGTCGACGAAGGCACCGAATGCCGCCACGTTGGTGACGCGGCCTTCGAGGATCATGCCGAGCTTGAGATCCTTCAGGTCTTCCACGCCTTCGGCAAAACTCGGCGCGACGAATTCCGGACGCGGATCGCGGCCGGGCTTTTCCAGTTCCTTGAGAATGTCGCGCACCGTCGGCACGCCGAATCGCTCGTCGGTGTACTGCTCGGGCTTCAGGCTGCGCAGGAAGGTGATGTCGCCGACGATGCTTTTCACCTCGCGGCCGCATTGCGCGATGATGCGCTCCACCACCGGATAGGCCTCGGGATGCACCGAGCTTGCGTCCAACGGGCTGTCGCCGTTGGGAATGCGCAAAAAGCCGGCGCATTGTTCGAACGCCTTGTCACCCAGGCGCGGCACCTTCAACAGGGCTTTGCGGTTCGGGAAGGGGCCATTGGCGTCGCGATGCTTTACCACGTTCTCGGCGACGCTGGGCGTAAGGCCTGCCACGCGCGACAGCAAGGCGGCCGATGCGGTGTTGACGTCCACGCCGACCGCGTTGACGCAGTCTTCCACTTTCGCATCCAGCGCGCGCGCCAGCTTTACCTGATTCACGTCATGCTGGTATTGGCCGACGCCGATCGCTTTGGGCTCGATCTTCACCAGCTCTGCCAGCGGATCCTGCAGACGGCGCGCGATGGACACGGCACCGCGCAAGCTCACGTCGAGATCCGGAAATTCCTTGGCCGCCGTTTCCGAGGCGGAATACACCGACGCACCCGCTTCACTCACTACGATTTTTGACAGCTTCAAATCCGCGTGTTTCTTGATCAGCTCGCCGGCCAGTTTGTCCGTTTCGCGTGACGCCGTGCCATTACCGATAGCGATCAGGTTGACGCCATGCTGCTTGCTCAACACCGCCAACCGTGCGATCGACTGATCCCACTGGTTGCGCGGTTCGTGCGGATAGACAGTGTCGGTCGCCAGCAGTTTGCCGGTGGCATCGACCACGGCCACTTTCACGCCGGTGCGGATGCCGGGGTCCAGCCCCATCACCGTCTTGGCGCCAGCGGGTGCGGCCAACATCAGATCCTTGAGGTTGTCGCCGAACACGCGGATGGCTTCGTCTTCCGCGGTTTCGCGCACGCGACCGAACAGATCCAGCGTGAGATGCAAGTGCAGTTTCACGCGCCAGGTCATGCGCACCGTTTCACGCAGCCATGCATCGGCAGCACGGCCGCGATCGATGATGCCGCTGTGCGACGCGACGCGACCTTCGCCTTCCAGGTGACCTTGTTCGGCTTCTGCCGCGGGCAACAGCTCCAATTCGATCACGCCTTCGTTGCGCGCGCGCATCAGCGCCAACAGGCGATGCGAAGGAATCTTGCCGATCGCTTCCATGTGATCGAAATAGTCGCGGAATTTCGCGCCTTCATTTTCCTTGCCTTCGACAACTTTGGCGCGGATCTGGCCTTTCTCCCACAGCCAGTCGCGCAACTCGCCCAGCAGCTGCGCATCTTCGGCGATGCTTTCCATCAGAATGGCGCGTGCGCCATCGAGCGCGGCGCGCACGTCGGTCACGCCTTTTTCCGCGTCCACGAATTGCTCGGCGAATGCTTCGGGCGACTGCGTGGGGTCTTCGCGCAGGCCGATGGCGAGCGGTTCCAGGCCGGCTTCGCGTGCGATCTGCGCCTTGGTGCGGCGCTTGGGCTTGTACGGCAGGTAGAGATCTTCCAGGCGTGCCTTCGTTTCGGCTTCGAGAATGTCTTGCTTCAGCGCGTCAGTGAGTTTGCCTTGTTCTTCGACGCTGGCGAGGATCGCCGTGCGGCGTTCTTCCAGTTCGCGCAGATAGCGCAGGCGTTCTTCGAGCGTGCGCAATTGCGTGTCGTCGAGACCTCCGGTGACTTCCTTGCGGTAGCGCGCGATGAAGGGCACGGTGGCGCCACCATCGAGCAATTCCACTGCGGCGCGTACCTGTTCGGATTTGGCGGCGATGTCCTGGGCGATGCGTTGTTCAATGCTGAGCATGGGACTAAACGAAATTCCTGGAGTTTGGTAATGCGACAAACGCGTCTGGCGAGAACGTCATGCGTTGCCGGTGGGCGAGCATGACAAAAAAAGCGGCGCAAGCCCAGAAGGCTGCGCCGTATCGAGGTGATCAATCAGGCATTGAAGTGGCCGGGTTGTTCGCCGTTTGCGCGGCTCGGCGGCTGTTCCTGCGCGGTGCCGTTGAGCACGAAGGTGCTGGCCCACAGATCGTGCAGGCCCTGCTTGCGCTGCGTCCAAGTGATGGCCAGGTAGCAGACGATCGGGATCAAACCGAACACCGCGCCCAGCAATCTCACGATATTGCGTGCAGCCGAACGGCCAAGCGTAATGCGCTGCCCATTGAGGTCGGTCACGCGCAGGCGCAGCGCCAGCTTGCCTGGCGTGGCTTGCAGCTTGGATGTTTCAAAGATCATGTAATACAGGAATGTGATGGCCAGTGATGCCACATTGGCGCCTTCCGTTGCCTTGGCGTAATCACGCAAGGCCGTGGCCATATCGGCGCCGGCTTGAATCTGATCGAGCAGATGCTTGTAAGCTTCTACGCCGCCAAGTGCGTAGGTCACGATCATGGAGGGAATCATCAGGATCAGCAGATCGATTACCCACGCGCCGAAGCGTTGCCAGAAGCTGGCGTAATCGAAATGGATGGCGCGGCTTGCCGGTTGCGCCTGCTGGGTTTGCTGCAGCGGCGGCGGGCCATAGGGATTGGGTGCGGGCACCGGTTTGTCTTGCGGAAACAGCAGCGATAGCGGTCGCCAGTCTGCCAATCCTTCGTACCAGCCGAGATCCTCAGGACTGAGCTGGCCGCTGCGCAGCCACTCTTTCACCTGTTCTTCCTGATAAGGGCCGTGACGTTCGCCGTTGCGACCGATCCAAACTTCCATCGCTCAATTCTCACAGAGTGTAGCTGCGGATGATGCCATGCGGCACATGACCGGAGGGCGGGACGCGTGGCGCATCGTCAATCGAGCACTGTAAACACGCGGATTGTGGATCGCGGAGTTGTCACGAGCGCTGACTGGACGGACATGTGCTGCTGTCAGCATCACGCCGCGTCGCGACGCTTCAGATGCACCAGCAGCAATGAAATGGCTGCTGGCGTGACGCCACTGATACGCGCTGCCTGCCCGATCGTCGCCGGCGTGCTGCGTTTGAGCTTCAACAGCACTTCGGCAGACAGGCCGCGCACTTTGTCGTAATCGAAGCTGGCGGGAATAGCCGTGCTTTCATGGCGGCGCTGGCGTTCGATTTCCTCGCGCTGGCGTTCAAGATAACCGGCGTACTTGGTTTGGACCTCGACCTGTGCGGCGACGTCTTCGCGATCGACCATCGGCCCCAGTTCGGGCACCTTGGCCAGCGCTGCGTAGTCGAGTTCGGGCCGGCGCAGCAGGTCCAGTGCGTTGGTTTCACGGCTCACGGCAATGCCGAGCTGCCGTTCGATCGCCGCGCCCAGCGTGTTGTTCGGCGCCGCCCACAAGGCGCCCAGGCGCTGCGTTTCCCGTTCCACGGCTTCGCGTTTAGTGCGCAGCGCATCGAAGCGTGCCTGCGGCACGACGCCAAGCGCGTGGCCGGTTTCGGTAAGGCGCAGATCCGCGTTGTCCTCGCGCAGATGCAGGCGGTACTCCGCGCGCGAGGTGAACATGCGATAGGGCTCGATGGTGCCGTTGCTGGTGAGGTCGTCGATCAGTACGCCGATATAGGCTTCATCGCGACGCGGATACCACGGCGCCTTGCCCTGCACCGCCAGCGCGGCGTTCAGGCCCGCAATCAGTCCCTGCGCGGCGGCTTCTTCGTAGCCCGTGGTGCCGTTGATCTGGCCGGCGAAATATAGCCCGGGGATGGTCTTGGTCTCCAGCCAGGGGTGCAGGCCGCGCGGGTCGAAGTAGTCGTATTCGATCGCATAGCCGGGACGCGTGATGTGCGCCTTCTCGAAACCCTTGATCGAATGGACCAGCTCCAGTTGCACGTCGAACGGCAGCGACGTGGAGATGCCGTTCGGATAGATCTCGAAGCTGTCCAGGCCTTCCGGCTCGATGAAGATCTGGTGCGAGCCCTTGTCGGCAAAGCGCACTACCTTGTCCTCGATGGAAGGGCAATAGCGCGGACCGACGCCCTCGATCTGGCCGGTATACAGCGGCGAGCGATCGAGCGCGCCGCGAATGACGTCATGCGTGCGGGCGCTGGTATGGGTGATCCAGCAACTTACCTGGCGCGGATGGTCCTCGCGTGAGCCGAGATAGGAAAACACCGGCGCGGGATCATCCCCCGGCTGTTCTTCCAGGCCGCTGAAATCGATGCTGCGCATATCGATGCGCGGGGGGGTGCCGGTTTTGAGGCGGTCGGCCGCGACCGGCAGTTCACGCAGGCGTTGGGCCAGCGTGGTGGCCGGCGGATCGCCAGCGCGCCCGCCCGCGTATTGGGCGGGCCCGATATGGATCTTGCCGGCCAGAAAGGTGCCCGCCGTGAGCACTACAGACCTGGCACGGAAGGAAACGCCCATCTGCGTCACTACGCCGACCACGCGGCCTTGTTCGATCAGCAGATCGTCGACGGCTTGCTGGAACAGCTCCAGGTTCGGCTCGGTTTCCACCATGCGGTGGATGGCGGCCTTGTACAACACGCGATCCGCCTGGCAGCGCGTGGCGCGCACGGCCGGTCCTTTGGACGCGTTCAGCGTGCGCCACTGGATGCCGGCACGGTCCGCCGCGTGGGCCATGGCCCCGCCCAGCGCGTCGATTTCCTTCACCAGATGACCCTTGCCGATGCCGCCGATGGCGGGGTTGCAGCTCATCTGGCCGATCGTCTCGATGTTGTGGCTCAGCAGCAGCGTGCGCGCGCCGCAGCGCGCCGACGCAAGCGCGGCTTCAGTGCCGGCATGGCCGCCGCCGATCACGATCACGTCGTAGGGGGTCGGGTGAAGCATCGGAGGGTAAATGCAAGAAAGGACAAGCGCTTATGATACTGCGAAGCGTCCGTCAGCGATGACCTACGCATGCTTACGCCAAGCTGGCACGCTTTCTGCATTTGATAAATCGCACTTTCACGGGCAGATGCCGCGCGATTTGCGCGCTGAGACAGGACGGCAGGGGTCCTTTCGCGTACCGGGTGAGGAAGCAGAGACGGCGCCCTTTCGGGGCGCCGTCTATTTTTTTGATCTCTTGAAGAGAGATCTGGCGCCCGGCGGTCTCAGGAACAGGGGGAATCCAGGATGACCGTAGTGCCGGGCGCCAGAAACTGGTGGCCCATCGGGCAATAACGGATAAAGACCGCAACCCCCCGTGGCGTGAGAGGCATCATCGCCCCGCACGTGTGAATATGAAGTGACTGAAACGCAAATTTCTGTCGGCTAACGGCAACTGCTGACAGAAAAGGTCACAGCGTGATGTAAGCCAATGTGAAGATGTGAACTGCATCACGCGATGGCACGCCTGTTGCTCTGCATTCCATGCAACGCAGAGAAAGGGGTGTGTCATGGATAGCAGTAACGAATTTGCACCGGTGTATTTGCGGCATGACTTGATGGTGGAAATCGGTCGCCTCGAAATGGCGATGGATCACCTCGTCGAGCGCGATCCGGTCCAGCAAGAACAGCTTCGCCCGCGCATCGAATCGCGCATGAGTCATCTGATCAGCGAACTGGATCATCTTCCCGCTTGACGGGATCTTCAAAATACCGCCTCGCAACGGCGACCACATCGGTCGCCGTTTGCGTTTTCAACGCTGCAATACGTTGCCGGCGATTTCGCTCAAGTTAGGTGACAGTCCCTCGCGTTGTACCAATCCTTCCAGCGCTTGCCGTGCTGCATGTCGGCGCACGGGTTCGAGCCGCTGCCAACCGTTGAACGCCGTGGCAAGCCGCGCGGCGATCTGCGGATTAAGCGCGTCCAGTTGTGCGAGACGTTCGGCGAGAAATTGATAGGCCGCGCCATCCACACGGTGGAATCCACTCGGATTGCCGCTGGCGAATGCGCCGAGCAGGGAGCGGGCACGATTGGGATTCTTCAGCGTAAAGGAGGGATCGCTTTCCAGCAGCTTGACGATGGCAAGCGCAGGCTCGCCCGGCACCTGCGCCTGCACGGTGAACCATTTGTCCAGCGCCAGCGGATTGTTCGCATAGCGTTCGCGGAAATGCGCCAGCGCTGTGGCTGCCTGCGGCGCGCGATGGCGCACCAGTACGCTGAGCGCGGCGAGGCGATCGGTCATGCCGGAGGCAGCATCGTACTGCTTGGCCGCCAATGCAAACGCTTGCTCGGCATCGACCAGGGCCAGCAATTCAAGCACGCGCCGCTTCAGGCGGCGCTTCGCTTGGCTGGCGGCATCCAGTTGTGATGCTCCCGCATACGTGGCGAGGCTGCGATAGCGTGCAAGCAAGTTCTCGATGCCGATCTGCTCGGCCAGGCGATGCTGCATGGCCTGGCGTTGCGCATGAATGCGTGCCGGATCCACTTCGCTCTGCCGATCGGCAAACTCGATTTCGCCCGGCGGCGTCAGCAGATCAGCGAGCAACGCATCGTCGATCATTTCCTGCTGAAACAGAGCCGCCAATGCCTGCCGCCACGCCTTGCACGCGGCGGAATCATCGCCGTCACGCGAGGTGTCGAAAGCCAGCATGGCCAATTGCTGTCCTGCTTCCCAACGGTTGAATCCATCCGCATCGTGCGTAAGCAGCAGCGCCAATTCGTCCGGTGTGTAATCACATTCCAGCACTACCGGCGCAGAAAAGCCGCGCAGCAGCGACGGCACGGGTGGCGATGGAACTCGCTGGAATACGAAACGTTGGGACGGCCTGCTGAGCACGACAACCGTTTCGTTGCCATGCGCCTGGCCATCCAGATGCAGAGAAAGCATGTGGCCCTGGCGATCGAACAACGACAGCTTTACCGGAATGGGTACAGGCGCCTTTTCGACCTGGCCCGGCGTGGGGCGCATCTGCTGCGAAAGCGTGAGCGTGTATTCGTGCCGCGTGGCGTCGTACTCGCCCCTGGCTTGCAAGCGCGGCGTGCCTGCCTGCGCATACCAGGTGAGATACGGCGTCAGATCGATGTGATTGGCCTGTCCCAGCGCAGCCAGAAAATCTTCGATCGTCGCCGCCTGTCCATCGTGCCGCTCGAAATACAAATCCATGCCACGACGAAAACCTTCCTGCCCCAGCCGCCCGGCGATCATGCGCACCAGTTCCGAGCCTTTCTCGTACACCGTCGCGGTATAGAAATTGTTGATCTCGCGGTACTCGGCCGGACGCACCGGATGCGCCAGCGGGCCAGCATCTTCCGGAAATTGCGTGCGGCGTAGCAAGGCCACATCTTCGATGCGCTTCAAGGCCGCGGAGTTCATGTCCGCAGAAAATTGCTGTTCGCGAAATACCGTAAGGCCTTCCTTGAGGGATAGCTGGAACCAGTCGCGACAGGTGACGCGGTTGCCGGTCCAGTTATGGAAATATTCGTGCGCGACGACTGCTTCCACGGCGCGGTATTCGTCGTCCGTGCTGGTGTCCGGATCGGCCAGCAGGAACTTCGCGTTGAAAATATTCAGCCCCTTGTTCTCCATTGCGCCCATGTTGAAGTCGTGGGTGGCGACGACATGGAACACATCCAGATCGAAGTTGCGGCCATAGGCGCGTTCGTCCCAGCGCATCGAGCGTTCCAGTGCGTCGAGCGCGTAATGGCAGCAGTCGATCACGTTGGCTTCGGACCAGATCACCAGTTTCACCTTGCGCCCATCGGCCGTGATGTAGTCGCGCTGGATGTTCTCCAGGCGCCCGGCCACCAACGCAAACAGATAACAGGGCTTGGGATGCGGATCCACGAATCGCGCCCAATGCCGTCCATGGGGTAGCTCGCCGCCGCCTGCGGGGTTGCCGCCCGCCAACAGCACGGGAAAGCGTTCGCGATCGGCCCGCAAGGTCACCGTATAGCGTGCGAGCACATCCGGACGATCGGGAAAAAATGTGATGTGCCGGAAACCTTCCGCTTCACACTGCGTCAACAGAAAACCATGCTCGCGCGAACCGGACAGGTACAAGCCCTCCAGCGTGGTATTGGCCGCAGGCTGCACGCGCACGCGTGTTTCCAGCGCGCTGCCGTCGCGTGCGCCATGGATTTCCAGTACGCCTTTCTCAAAGCGATAGTCGCCGGCATCAAGTGCACGGCCGTCGAGCGAAATCGCCAACAGTTCCAACCCTTCACCATCCAGCCGCAGTGGCGCCGGCTGATGTGGATCGCTGCGTAGCGTGAGGCGCGAAGAAACTTCGGTCGTGTCGATCCCCAGGTCGATGTCCAGTTCGATGGTGTCCACCGACCATGCCGGAGGCTGATAGTCGCGCAAGTGGATCGGAGCAGTTTCGCTGACGAGGTTCATGTGCAGGAGCCAGTGAAGAATCGAGATATCTCAGGCTAACATGAGGCACTTTGGTCGACAGGACAAGCGAATGAGCGGATTCAGTCTCGAAAAGGTCCGGTGGGGCGAGCATGACATCGTCGTCTTATGCGATGCCAAGCACGGTCGCCGCGCCAGCGTGGCCCATCGTGGTGCGAATCTGGTCGCGCTCGAGCAAACGACGGATGGCACGACGCATGCGCTGATTGATGGCTACCGCGATGCCGGCGAGCTGGAACGCAGCCAGAGCGCGCGTTCCGCGATCATGGCGCCGTTCGCCAATCGCATTGCGGAGGCCCGCTACGACTTCGACGGCACGACCCATGACATGCAGCCTGGCGTGGAAACGCAGCGTGGCATTCGACACGGCTTTGTGCGCACGCTGGATTTCGACGTCGCCAACCAGCACGCTGATGCGCACGGCGCACACGTCACCTTAACCACCTCGGTCATTCGTCCCGGCGTGTTCCCAGGCTATCCGTTCGCGATCGATCTGGCGGTTACCTACACGCTCGATGCAAAGGGGCTGTCGCTGGCGGTGAGCATGCGCAATGTCGGTAGCGATGCCGCGCCATGCTTCTTCGGATGGCATCCGTATTTCCGTTTCGATGGCAGCGAGTTGGATACGTGGGAGTTGCAGGTGCCGGCCACCCAGCTGGTGCGTACCTCGCTCGAGCTGATTCCGCTGCCGGGCGCGGAGGCGTTCCTGCCGTTGGAGCAGGCACCGAAAGAACTGGATTTCCGCACGTCCCGGCCCATCGGCGCGGTGAAAATCGACAATGCTTTTGCCGGCCTCGTGCCCGATACCGATGGCCGCGTGCGCACGCGTTTGCGCGATCCAGCCAGCGGCCTGCGCATCAGCATGTGGCAGGAGCATGGCGTGGTGCTGGTGTTTACGGCCGATACGGTAAGCCGCGATGTGCGTCGCGCCGTGGCGATGGAGCCGATGGAAAGCCTGTCCAACGCCTTCAATCGCGCCGATTGCGCGGATGCCATTCGGCTGGAGGCCGGTGCTGAGCGTGTATTCCGCTGCGGTGTGGAGATCGATCGCACATGAACGTGCAGCTGCCTACTTTCGAAGACATTCATGACGCAGCTGCGCGCATTGCGCCGTATGCAGTAGTCACGCCGGTGTTGCGCAACACGGCGCTGGATGCCTTGGCTGGCGCCGAGCTGCATTTCAAATGCGAAAACCTGCAACGTGGTGGTGCGTTCAAATTTCGTGGTGCCTGCAACGCGGTGTGGTCGTTGATGGAAGACGAGGCACGCTGCGGCGTCGTCACGCATTCATCCGGCAATCACGGCAATGCATTGGCGATGGCAGCCGTGACACGCGGTATTGCGGCGCACGTGGTGGTGCCCGAAGGTGCCGTTCGCGCCAAGCTGGCGGCGATCGAGCAGGCTGGCGCGACGATCCATCGCTGCGCCGCCACCCAGGCTGCGCGAGAAGCCAAGGCCGCCGAGGTGCAACAGGCAACCGGCGCAGTCATGGTGCACCCGTATGCGAATGCGCGCGTCATGGCAGGGCAGGGCACGGCTGTGTTGGAACTGCTGCGGCAGAGCGAGGAACTGGACACCATCATCACACCGGTCGGCGGTGGCGGCCTGCTCTCCGGCTGCGCGATTGCCGCACATGGTTTAAAGCCGGCGGTCGACATGGTCGGTGCTGAGCCCGCTGGTGCGGCAGATGCGGCGGCCTCGCTTGCGCGCGGCGCGCGTGTCGAGCATTTCACGCCGGACACGATTTGCGATGGTTTGCGCGCACTGGTTGGTGAACCGAACCTGGTTGCCTTGCGCGAGCATCGCATCACGATAATCACGGTCAGCGATGAAGAAACCATTGCCGCGATGAAGCTGCTTTGGCAACACCTCAAGCTGACGGTGGAAGTATCAAGCGCCACCGTATTGGCGGCCATCCTCAAGCAGCGCGAGCGTTTTGCCGTGCGTCGGGTCGGCCTCGTGCTCACCGGTGGCAATGTCGATCTCGACGCGTTGCCGTGGTGAGGCAAACGGGGACAGGTGCGTGAGTGCACGTAAATCTCTCGCGCCACGTCACAGATCACACACGGCCACATTTGCTTAACCAAAAACCGACGCGTCATTCAACGCTGCACTGAAAAAGTCCCGCCACGTTTTCGACCTAACCCGGCGCCGGCTGCATGGCTGGCGCCGCTTCGATACGTCCAACGCTGGAGGGAGCCATCATGCCGTCGTCGATGATCGATCTGGACCACCCGCGCAAGAATGCCATCACCGTCATGCAAGCCAGCGTGCCGGTCGAGCTATGGCAGCAGAACGCCGATTTCGTCAAACACTTGAGGGAAGTCATCGCCGCGCATCCGGTCACCCGGCATGTGGCGATCGAGGTGCTGGGCCGTGGTGAACTGGATGCTGCTTCCATGCGCCGTATCCATCTGGAATACCGCCATGCCACCGTGCAGGTCTTTACCGATGCCTTGCTGGCAGCACAGATGCAGACGCGGCAGTTGGAACCGCGCTTGCAAGCCGGCGCCAAACTTGCGCCCCGCTTTCTGATCACGTTGAACGATCTGGACGAGTTCGGCTTTCGTCCCGGCAGCGATGCGGACGGCTATTACCGCGGCAATCCGGTGTACGCGCACTATCCCTTGTTCGAACGTGTGCTCGACGATTACGGCATCACGCAGGCAGAGCGCAAAGCCTACGCGCCCAGCCGCATCGCGCGCGCCGTGCGCTCGTTCCTGGAGCGCAGTTATCGCAATTACTTGGACGTGACGGCATTGCTGGCGGTTGCCGAAGAGGAAGTCGTATTGTTCAGCCCGCCCCTGCGGGCGGCTACCAAAGCGTTGAATATCGACGTCAACGATGGCTATTACTTCGTGCATGGCGTCAGCAGCGACGACACCGCCGAAGCTGCCGATGACGATCACGAAAACGACCTGTGGTTGATCCTTACGCAAGCACTGCTGCCGGATCAGTACACGCGCATCGAAACCCTTTGCTTGCAATATTGCGAGCTATGGGGTCGCTTCTGGACCTTCCAGATGAGCCGGGCCACGTCGCGGCGGCGAGTGCGGCGCACCCATCAGTCAACGCATACCTCCGTCGTAGGCAGCGAGCACTGGGTCGCATTTTGAAGGCGCCGGTAGGTGCGTGCCTGTCATGAGCGCGTAGCCGATGTGTCACTGGAGATACATCGGCCGTACGTGCAGGAAGCCACAAGCGCAAACGCATGGTGCGCGATGCAATCGCTACCTGCGCACGAGGATTTTTTGATGCCAATCACGGCTGCAAATCCAAAAATCGCTCATCCTGACAACGTAACCTGTGTCACCCAGCATCGAGCAACAGGGGGGCCTATGATCGAGCTGGAAATCCAGGTGCTCTCCGATCGGAGGGAGGGCCTGGTGATGGAACTTGGGCAAGTGATTGCCGCGCATCGCTATGCATTGCTACGCCAGCGCCTGACCCAAGACCGGCGCGGCGCGTGGCTGTCGATGGTGGTGCGTGGTCCTTCCGAACAGCGTTTTGCGCTGGAGGAAATGTTGGGATCGCATAACCGCGTGCTGAGCTTTGAAGCGGCACTTTGCGACGAAGCGAGCGCGATTTCCATGGCGCCACGATCAATGCAGCCTGCTTTCACGCCTGAGCTCAGGCGCGAGCCGGAGCAGATCGTCGTGGCGCCGGACCTTGAGCAGGTCGAGCAGATCCTGCCCAGGCTGACCGGGAATTTTCCAGACATCTATCCCTGGCTAAGGGTGTTGGAAAGCAGCGTGGCGAGTCCCGCGCGCGAGCCGTCGCTGTTCCTGGCTGGCCGGCGTGCCGGCGCATGGGTCTACAAGCGCGATTACGCCACCAACGCACCCTTGAACCTGGGTGATGCGATCAGGCGTGTCGCCGTGCCCGCCATGCAGCAGATTGCCCAGATCGAACAGCGCGGGGTGCATGTGCACGTGCTCAACTGCCCGCTATGCGCACCGAGCGGCCAATCCGGCTGCCGGTTCTACGGCGGCTACCTCGAAGGCTTGCTGGGTGCGGCGGTGGTGGCGGGCAAGAAGGTGCGCATCAGGCATCTCAGCTGCAGAAGTGCCGGCGCCGCGCAATGCAGTCTGGAAATCGCGCACTGAGTTGGCGGTATCCTGCGCATCCTTGATCAGGATGAAAAGGGGATACCGTGGCGACGACGCGACTACGCTGCCATTGGGCAGCCGATGGCGAACTGATGCAGGCCTACCACGATAGCGAGTGGGGCATTCCGCTGCACGATGACCGGAGTCTGTTCGAGTTCCTGTGCCTGGAAGGCGCGCAGGCAGGTCTGTCATGGCGCACCGTATTGCACAAGCGCGATCACTACCGCCGTGCGTTCCACGGTTTCGACATCGCCCGTGTGGCGGCGATGAAGGATCGCGAGCTGGAAAAGCTGCTGCTCGATCCGGGCTTGATCCGCAACCGCCTCAAGATCACCTCCGTGCGCGACAACGCCAAGGCGGCGCTGGACGTGATCGAGGAGCACGGCAGCCTGGATGCCTATCTCTGGTCGTTCGTCGACGGCAAGCCGGTCCGCAATAACTGGCGTACCCGCGCCGAGGTGCCGGCCAGCACCCAGGTCTCCGACCAGATGAGCAAGTCACTGAAAAAGCGCGGCTTCCGCTTTGTCGGCACCACCATCTGCTATGCCTTCATGCAGGCGACCGGCATGGTCAACGATCACCTGGTGGAATGCTTCCGGCACAAGGCATGCGCCAGCAAGCGTTGAGCATCCGTAGGCTGGGATGAAATCCCAGCATTGGGGAGTTCGAGAAAAGCTGGGATTAGCATCCCAGCCTACGAGATCAATAGAATGTCGCCACACTGGACCATGGAGTCGTTGCACATGAAGCCGTCCCAAGATTTCCGCGTGCGTTGCCGTGGCGGCTCCCTGCTCTGGCTAGGCATGGGCATCACCCTGTTCCTGTCACTGGCGGTCCAGGCCAAGACCGGCGACCGCAACCAGCCGATGACCACCTCTCAAGGTTCGGTCAACGGTTTCAACGCGCCCAATACCACCACCACCCTCACCGGCAACGTGGTGGTGACCCAGGGCACCATGAAGGCCAAGGGCGATGTCGCGCAGCTCTACCTGGATGCCGACAGCCAGGTCAGCCGCATCGTCATGAAGGGGCGCCCCGCGCACATCCAGCAGCTGGACGACAACGATCATCTGATGACCGGCGAAGCGCCTACCCTGGATTACGACAACATCAACGGCATCGCCGTGCTGCAGCCGAATGCGGTAGTGACGCAGCAAGGCATGGGTGAGGCGCATGCCGACAAGCTCACCTACAACACCAACACCTCGTATTTCACCGGCACCGGCAACGTGAGCATGACCTACCTGCCCAAGCAGCGGCAGAACGACAACGCTGCCCCGGTCTCCGCGGCCAGTGCAGCGCCCGCCAGGTAGGTTGGGGTGCGAACCCCAACATCGGAATCCAGGTATGCAGAGAATGTTGGGGTTTGCACCCCAACCTACGCGGATCAGCGCCGACGCGAACCACGCAAGCTATCAATCGAGAAACTGGCAATCTCGCCGCCACCTTTCGCACGCCGCGATTGCCCCGGCGCAGGTCCCCACGCATGCGCCGTCACCACTTCCCAGGTGGCCGGAATACGGCCATCCACGCGCATTGCTTCATACGCAGCCAGCATGGCCTGAAAATGTCGCTTGCCGGTAAGGCCGCGCTCGCGGCCACGATCGGCATGGGTGGCGCCGAGGCCTTTCAGTTCGCGCAGTAGTGCTTTCGGCTCGCTATAGGTCAGCGTAAAGCGGTCAACGTCCAGGACCGGATCACGCAAGCCGGCGGTAATCATCGCATCGCCCAAGTCATGCATGTCCAAAAACCGGCTGACGTGCGAATGCTGATCCACCGCAGCCCAGGCCGAGCGCAGCTCGCGCAGCGTATCTGGGCCAAAAGTGGAAAAGAGCAGGATGCCGCCCGGCTTCAAAACGCGCACGCATTCGCCGAACAACGCCGGCAGATCATCAATCCACTGGAAGCACAGATTGGAATGCAACACATCCACGCTGTGATCCGGCAGCGGCAGAGCCGTCGCCTCGCCGCACACACGCACGAACGGCTTGAGCCAGCTGGCATGCGATTTGGCCGTGCGCAGCATCGGCAGCGCTGCATCCACGGCGATCACTTGCGACTTGCCATAGCGCTTCTTCAGCAGCGCGCTGCCACGACCGGTGCCTGCGCCCACATCAATAACGCGTTCGGGCTGTTGCAGATAGAAGTCCAAACGCTCCAGCAGCAACTGCTGCACTTCCCGCTGCAATACATCGTGCTGCTCGTAACTGTTGGCCGCGTGGCTGAAATTGGCGCGCACGCGTTGTGCGTCGATGTGGAAATCACTCATGCGTTCGCCTCCAGCCATGGCCGCAGTATGTGCGCGACAGCATCGGCATGGCTGAGAAAAGGAGCGTGCCCGGCATGCGCGATCACATGGAACTCGCCCTGGCTGGTTTGCGCGGACCATTCCATCGCGGAGGGATGCACGAGACGATCGAGCCGCCCGGCGCACCACCAATTGCTGCGGGCCAACTGAGGCAAGCAATCGCGCAAATCGGTGCCGTCCAGCACGCGAATACCTTCCTGCAACACACGCAGATCAGGCTCGCCGCGTGCGAAGACTTCGGCGCGCAGCTTACGCAGTTCGGCTTTGGGATCAGGGCTGCCCATCACTTCCAGCGCGAGGAAGCGTTCGATAGTGGCGTGATAGTCGCTTTCCAAGTCGGTAGCGAGTTGGCGCACCAGCGCAGGATCGCGCCCTTGCGGCCAGTTCTCTCCGCTCACAAAACGCGGCGTCGCGCACAGCATGGCAAGTCCACGTACGTGATGCGGAAAATCCAGCGCGCCCTGCAAGGCGATCAGGCCGCCGAGCGACCAGCCCAGCCAGATGGCCGAGGGCGTGGCATCGGCGATCGCGCGAGCACAAGCTTGTGGTTCCAGTGGTAACTCGCAGTCGCGCGAAAAGCCATGGCCGGGCAGGTCAACCAGGTATATCGTGCATTGCTCGCGCAGTACATCCACCAACGGGTTGAAAATGCCGCCATGCATGGCCCAGCCGTGCAGCATGACCAGCGGAATCGGGCCGCTGCCTTGGGTTTCGATATACAGACTCATGCGCGCGACTCGTCGCCCCTGCGAACGCGGGGAGCCAGCGACTTTGCAGATGCATCAAGACACTGGGTGCCGGCTTTCGCCGGGACGACGGAAATCTCTGCGGGGCTCAAGCCCTTGTCCACCGCGCCGCGCTCGTCAAACACAAAGCAATCGCCCCGCCAGTGCGTGCCGCCGACTTCCTCGAAGTACTTCAGAATGCCGCCTTCCAACTGAAACACGCGCTCCATGCCGATGTCCTGCATATACAGCGCAAATTTCTCGCAACGAATGCCGCCGGTGCAGTACGACACGATGGTTTTTTCCGCGTAGCGATCATGATCACCCGCCACGGCGGATGGCAGTTCGGTAAAGCTTGCAATGCGATAGTCGACCGCCTGGGGAAACATGCCCACATCGGTTTCGTAAGCGTTGCGCGTATCCAGCAACACGACGTCGCGGCCTTCGTCATCGTGTCCTTGATCCAGCCAGCGCTTGAGGGTGGCCGCATCGACTGCCGGTGCGCGGCCACCTTCTGGCCGAATGGTGGGATGGCGCAGCGTGATGATTTCTTTCTTCAGCCGCACGCGCATGCGTTTGAACGGCACATCGTCGGAGAGCGACTCCTTGCCTTCCACGCCGGCAAAGCGCGGGTCCTCGCGCAACCAGCTCATGAAAGCATCAATGGCTTCGCGCGGTGCGGCGAGAAACAGGTTGATACCCTCCGGCGCCAGCAAGATCGTGCCCTTCAAGGCCAGTGCGTGGCATTGCGCAAGCATGCGCTCGCGCAGCACGGGCAGATCGTCCAGGCTGACGAAGCGGTAGGCGGAGATATTCAGAATCGACATGGCGGTGATTAAACGTGCGAGGCGCAATTATACCGGGGCACTCGCGAGCCGAAGGCTCGCCAGCGCTTCCAGCAACCGATCCACATGCGCGTCCTCATGGGCGGCAGACAAGGTAATGCGAAGGCGCGCGTGGCCCAGCGGCACCGTGGGCGGGCGAATTGCCACCACCAGCAGGCCGTTTGCCTCCAACGCGCGCGAGGCTTCCAATGCGCGCTGCGCATCACCGAGCAACAAGGGCTGGATCGCCGTACGCGACGGCATCAATGGCAGGCCCAGTTGTTCCGCACCATGACGGAAGCGCTGGATCAATGCATTGAGCTTTTGCCGGCGCCAGCTTTCCGTACGTGCAAGGGTGACGGCGCAACGCGTTGCCGCCGCCAGCGCGGGCGGCATCGCGGTGGTGTAGATGTACGTACGCGCGAATTGGATCAAGCCGTCGATCAATGCGGCAGGCCCGGCGACGAACGCGCCGCTGCATCCCACAGCCTTGCCCAGCGTTGCCATCAACACCGGTACGTCTCGCTCGCTAAGCCCCGCTTCCGCCACGCTGCCGGCGCCATTCGTGCCGAGCACACCCAGGCCATGTGCGTCATCCACCATCAGCGTCGCGCCTTCGCCTGCGCATAAGGCGGCCAGTTCGCGCAGCGGTGCGATGTCGCCGTCCATGCTGAAGACGCCATCGGTGGCAAGCAAGGCACAAGCTTCTTTATTACTTTGTAGCTGGCGCGCGGCGGCTTCCACGTCCGCATGCGGATAACGCTTCAGCGTTGCACCTGCCAGTTGTGATCCGTCGAGCAGACAGGCGTGATTGAGCTTGTCCTGCACGCACAACTCATCCCGCTGCAGCAGCGCCTGGATCACGCCGAGATTGGCCATGTAGCCGGTGGAAAACAGCAAGGCACGTTCGCGGCCGGTCCATTCGGCCAGTGCCTCTTCCAGTTCGGCATGCTCGCGGCGATGGCCGCAGATGAGATGCGCGGAACCGCTTCCAACGCCGCTGTCGTCTGCCGCCTGTTTCCAGGCTTCGATCAAGCGGGGATCCTGGGCCAGCCCTAAATAATCATTGGTGCAGAAAGCCAGCAGGCGCTGACCATTGCTTTCCACAAAAGGACCTTCGGTGCGACTCACTGTGCGCAAGCGCCGCTGCAATTGCGCCTGCGCACGCTCAGCCGTTTGGACGGCTATTCGTTCGAGCAGGTCAGGCCGCGGCACTGCAGCCACAGCTATGTCCGCAGCCGCTTGCTTCCGTTTCGAGGATATCCGCGTGCACGGTATCGGTATCTTCCGTCACTTCCAAGGCGTGCAGATCGAGGCGGCGGAACAGCGCGCGATCGTGCTCCACATCGGGATTGCCGGTGGTCAGCAGCTTTTCGCCGTAGAAAATCGAATTGGCGCCGGCAAAGAAACACAGCGCCTGCACGGCATCGTCCATCTGCTGACGGCCGGCGGAGAGCCGTACCATCGAGGCTGGCATCAGGATGCGCGCCACGGCGATCGTGCGCACGAACTCGAACGGATCCAATGCTTCGGTGCCGTGCAGCGGCGTACCCGGCACCTGCACCAGCTGGTTGATCGGCACCGACTGCGGATGCTCCGGCAGATTGGCCAGCGTCTGCAGCAGTCCGGCGCGCTGTTCACGGGTTTCGCCCATGCCGACGATGCCGCCGCAGCAGGTTTTCAAGCCGACCTGGCGCACGTGTTCCAGCGTATCCAGGCGATCCTGGTACTGGCGCGTATGGATGATTTCGCCGTAGAACTCGGGCGCGGTGTCGAGGTTGTGGTTGTAGTAATCCAGGCCGGCCCGCTTCAGCGTTTTCGCCTGTTCGCCGTTTAGCATGCCCAAGGTGGCGCAGGTCTCGAGGCCTAGCGCCTTCACCGCCGAAACGATTTCTGCCACTTGGGCGACGTCGCGATCCTTCGGGCTGCGCCACGCAGCACCCATGCAGAAGCGGCTGGCGCCGGCGTTCTTGGCGGCTTGTGCGCGGGCGACCACGCTTTCCACCGACATCAGCTTTTCGGCCTTCACGCCGGTGTGGTAGCGCGCCGCCTGGGGGCAGTAACCGCAATCCTCGGGGCATCCGCCGGTCTTGATCGACAGCAGGGTCGATACCTGCACCGCGTTGGGATCGTGATGCTCGCGATGCACGCTGTGCGCCCGATGCAGCAACTCGTTGAAAGGCAGGGCGAACAGGGCGACGACTTCGTCGCGGGTCCAGTCGTGGCGAAGAGCAGCTGCAGTCATGGGGAGGCTCCGGGAAACCGGCGCACAGTGTGGGAGTCGTCCGATAGGCTGTCAACTCGATCCGCTGCCGAATGGTTGACGATGCGGAACTACTCCTCCGCGTCGCCGTCCTTGTTGCCCGACAGCAGCGCGCCCAGCCGAAACCGACACACATGTCCGCCGCGCACGATGCATTCCATATGGTGGACGCGCCGGCCGCTGGCGGCTTCCATATAGGCCAGGTCGAATTTGCAGACTTGCGGATACTGTCTGGCCAGGGCGTGGAACACGCAGTTGAATGCCTCGATCTGCCATTCCTCGCCATGGCGTGCGGCGGTGGCTTCGTAACCGAGTGCGTCAAGCTTCTGTGCCACGCCGTGCACCACGTCCTTGAGCTGCGTATCCGGCGCGGGGGCAATTTCCTGGCTACCGAGATGGTGGCCGAGTTCGCGCAACGTGCTTTCCATCGCCGCATCGCCCCATTGGGCATGCAACTGCGCCAGCAAGCCCGTGGCGATCACGCCGTAATGGCGCGGGAACAAAGCATGTCCTTCCTCGGTAAGCCGATAGCACGCTGTGGGTCGTCCGCCGCTGGCTTTCGATTGCGTGCGTACTACGTAACGGCGTGCGATCAAGGCGCTCAGGTGCTGACGCACGGCGTTGTGACTGATGCGCAGTTGTGCGCATAGCGATTCCACCGTGCCGCCTTCGTTCGCCATCAGCAGCTGCCGTAACAGGCGCTGCTGCGTGGTTCCGAGTTGCCTGAGCGCCACCATCGTTCAGTGCGCCTTGTCCGGAAATTGCTTGGCGATGCCGCTGGCGAATGCATCGGCAATGGTGTCCATATGCGCTTGCATCTCGGTCCAGGTGGACTGCTCGCCCTTGGTGTCGCCACTCATGATTTGCTTGATCTGTGCGGCGTGCTCCGCCACATGGGTGGCGAACAGGCTCTGCAAGGCGCTTTCCGGCAAGTTGGGGTTGGCGCTGGAGAAGAATTTGGCGATCGCAGTGACATTCGTATTGAGATCCGCCATGGCTTTCTGTTCGCCAGCGGTATCGCCAGCCGCGCTGGCGTCGGCAAGTGCCTTGACACCACCCCAGTGTCCCGCAAGCAACTGCAGCGTCTGATCGCCGGCTGGCTTGCCATAGAAGCTGCCTACCGCGTCCGCGATCTGCTTGGCATTGGCGACCACTGCATTGGCAGCCGCCTCGGCTTTGGCGCCGTCGTGGGCATGCACGGCGAGCGCATATTCGCGCGTATGCATGATGTGCCCATGCCACAACGTACGCATGGCTGCATGCAGCTTCGGTGCAGTGGTTGGCGCGTGCTGCGAGGCCTGCGCCATGTCGTGCGGGGATGGGGTGGCCTGTACGAAACCAACCGTCGCCAAGGTCGTGCCGGCAAGTACGAACAACATGTTTCGAATCTTCATGAGGTGTCTCCGTGGTGTCGCTCAATGCGACTCGGGACAGTCTGGATGGCTCTCATTTTCGCGCAAGCTATCTATGTGTAAAGGCCTCCTGTCAATGAATTTACGAATCCGAAGGCAGGCCGGGAAGCCGGCACGGAAATACCAGGCAGGCTCCAGGGGTAAGCTCGACCGGGGCAGCGCCCGCAACATTTCCAGAACGCCAGCCATGCCTCTACCATCGGCAAATCATCCATCGAAGGAGTCGTCATGAGTGCAGCAGGTCAGGGCAGTGCCGGGAATGTCATCGCCGCCATCTGCAGCCTGTTCATCCCAGGGCTGGGTCAATTGGTACAGGGGCGTTTCCTGAAAGCCGTGCTGATGTTCGTGCTGGCCGGCGTGCTGTGGATTTTCTGGATGGGCTGGATCATCCATCTCTGGTCGATTCTCGACGCGGCGATGTTCAAGCCGAACCGCTGATCGAAGACCCACGCGCATGGATGCGCCTACTCGCTGGCTTTCCGCGCTGCACCGATGGCTGCTGCCCTGGCGTTGCCTGCTGTGCGGTGATGCTGGCGCGCATGGCATGGACCTCTGTGCCGACTGCGCGGCAGAGCTGCCGCGCAATACCCAATGTTGCCAACGTTGCGCGCTGCCGTTGCCGCTCTCAGCGCCGCTTTGCGGACGCTGCCAGCGGAAAGCGCCGCCGTGGGATGCCGCGTGGGCTCCTTTCCGTTATGCGTGGCCCTTGGATCGATTGGAAACGCGCTTCAAGTTTGGTCGAGATCTTGCCGCCGGGCGTGTGCTGGCGACGCTGTGGCAACGCGAAACCTTTCCCATTGATGTGCCGCAGATGATCATCCCGGTGCCGCTGCATCGCCATCGCTTGCGCAAGCGGGGCTACAACCAGGCACTGGAGCTTGCAAGGTCGCTTGCGAGCAGCCTCGACATTCCTTGCCGGCACGACGTCTTGCTGCGCACGCGACATACCCACGCACAAACCGGGCTGGATGCCATAGAGCGCCGCCGCAATCTTCGTGGCGCGTTCGCAGTATGCAACGGTGTGGCGCTGCCTGCGCACGTTGTTGTGCTCGATGACGTATTCACCACCGGCGCCACGCTTGCGGAATGTGTGCGTACTCTGAGACGTGCCGGCGTAGCACGCGTGGATGCATGGGCGCTCGCGCGTGCGCCAACACCGGGTGATGCAAAGTAACTCCACGTGATAGCCATGCCTGCCCTCAATGCACGCCAAGGATGCGGACTCGCTAGGACCTGCGGCTTTTTCGTCATCGTATGACTTCCCAAACGAAAGCCATGTAGCGCGGATAACGGCGCGTTTCGCGGTTGCACACCCAAGCAGCCACGCCTCGAAGCGCGAACTCAGCTGATCCGAACAAACAACGCCGTCATAGACCTGTGCGCGCCGCGAAAGTGAGTGTGGCCGCGCTCGTCGGTCGCTCGTTAATGCCGGAGGCGACGCGCGATTGGAATGCTGGAACGCGATGGATCAACGGATCGCCAGCGCCAGTGCAATACCGATCCACAAGGTCAGACCCACCCAGTTGTTGTGCCGGAACGCTGCCAGGCACGCGTCGCGTTCGCGGTTGCGGATCAGCCACTGCTGCCAGGCGAATAGGCCCGCGGCAGCGGCAACGCCCAGCCAATATGGCCAGCCTAGATGCGCACGCGTGCCGATCATCACCAGCGCCACCGTCAGCGTGCCCATCAGCACGCCGATGATCAGCAAGTCCGCATCGCCAAACAGAATCGCCGTGGAGCGCGCGCCGGCCTTGATGTCGTCCTCGCGGTCGACCATCGCATACTCCGTGTCGTAAATCACCGACCACAGAATATTGCCGATAAACAGCAACCAGCCGACCGGTGGCACGGTGCTTTGCACGGCAGCGAACGCCATCGGTATCGACCAACCGAACGCCGCGCCCAGCACGACTTGCGGCAGGTCGGTATGGCGTTTGGTGAAAGGGTAGAGTGCGGCCAGTGCGGCGCCGATAAAGGAAAGCTTGATGGTCAGTGCATTGGTCATCAGCACCAGCAAAAAGGCGAAAACCAGCAAGCTCGCAAAAACGATGAGTGCTTCGCGCGGCGTGACGCGACCGGAGGCAACCGGTCGGCCTGCCGTACGCGCCACTTGCGGATCCAGATTGCGATCGGCGTAGTCATTGATGGCGCAACCGGCTGCACGCATGGCGAACACGCCCAGCGTAAAGATGATCAGCGGCTTCCAAGGCGGAAAATCCCCCGCTGCCAGCCATAGCGCCCACCATGTCGGCCACAGCAACAGCAGGGCGCCGATGGGGCGGTCCATGCGGGTGAGCACGAGGATGTCGTGCGCTTTCTGGCGGTGTTGCTCAGGCAGTTTCTGCAGCAGCCAGTCCAGTACACGCGCGGCGCGGGTGGAACTGTCGGCAGGGCGCGCAGGCTGCACGCGCTGCGTCGTGGCGGCAGCGCGCGCGCGATGCGGGGCGGGCGCGGGAGAGGTGCGCCGTGGGCGCTTGCGGGAAGTCGGGGCCATGGCGGCAAGTGTAGCGTGCCGTATTTACCTCGAAATGATGCACCATGCCTTGGACAGGCCTGCAAGCTGGCATGCGACGGCCAAAAGCTCAGGCCGCCCATGCCCCGGGCGGCTGGGAAAAAGCATCCATCCCGCGCTGGTAGTAAAGTGTCGGCCCCAAGGGGACAGGTCCAGGCATGCGCAACATAGGGGTGGGTCGTTCATGAGCACGTCCATCGGTCATATCGCCCTCATTGTGCGCGATCCCGCGCGCACGGCGGAGCTATTCGCCGGTGTGCTCGGCGCGCAAGTGGTTGCCGATTGCCCGGATGATGGCGGGCATCCGCAGACGTTTGCCAAGTTCGGTGGCGTATGGTTTCTACTGCGGCAGGGCGAGGGGCCGCCTTGCCGCAATGGCGACCATATCGCCTTTGAAGTAAGCCGCGGCCAGCTGAGAGATTGCGCGGATAAACTGGCCACCTTCGAGGTCGAGCATTTCATGGCGCGCGAAGACACCGCGCTGTATTTCACCGATTACGACAACCATGTCTTCGAGCTGGACGCCGGCAGTCCCATGGACGAGGCGCTCAGCGGTTTTCTACGCGCATAGCAGCAGGCGATAGGCGGGGTTGTCGCTCTCGTCCACGTACGGATAGCCCAGCGTGGCAAGAAAATCCTGCAGCAAGGCCAGCTCGCCCGGCGGTACCTGGAGGCCGACCAGGATGCGCCCGTAGTCAGCACCATGGTTGCGATAGTGGAACAGGCTGATGTTCCAGTCCGGATGCATGCGATCGAGAAAGCGCGCCAGCGCGCCGGGACGTTCCGGGAAGTCGAAGCGATAAAGGCGTTCGTCGCGTGCGAGCGGTGAACGGCCGCCGATCATGTGGCGCAAATGCAGCTTCGCCAGTTCGTCGTCGGTGAGATCGAGCACGCCGAAATCGTTGGCGCGAAACGCGTCGGCCAGCGCTTCGCGTTCACCGCGTTTGGCCGTCTGGATGCCCACGAAGATGTGCGCGGCCTTGGCGTCGCTGATGCGATAGTTGAATTCGGTAATCGAATGCTGCCCCAGCGCAGCACAGAAGCGGCGGAAGCTGCCGCGCTGTTCGGGAATGGTTACCGCAAACACCGCTTCGCGTTGTTCACCCACTTCCGCACGTTCGGCGACGAAGCGCAGGCGATCGAAATTCATGTTGGCGCCGGACACCACCGCGACGAGCGAACCGTCGCCCTTTCCATGCGCAGCCACGTATTGCTTCAAGCCGGCCAGCGCAAGCGCGCCGGAGGGCTCGGGAATGCTGCGCGTGTCCTGATAGATGTCCCGAATGGCGGCGCAGATGGCATCGGTATCCACGCGCAAGACGTCATCCAGATACTGCTGGCACAGCGAGAATGTCAGCGTTCCCACTTGCTTGACGGCGGTGCCATCGGCAAACAGGCCCACTTCGTCCAGCAAGACGCGCTCGCCGGCTTCCATTGCGCGCGCCATCGCATCGGCATCGCTGGCCTGTACGCCGATCACCTTTGCGCCGGGACGCCGCGCCTTGATCACCGACGCAATGCCGGCCGCCAGGCCGCCGCCACCGACAGGCACGAACACCGCCTGCAGCGGTCCCTGGTGTTGATCGAGCAATTCCAGCGCGATGGTGGCCTGGCCGGCGATCACGTCCAGGTCATCGAACGGATGCACGAAGGTGGCACCGCGTTGCTCGCGCAGGCGCTGTGCTTCAGCCTGCGCATCGCTGTAGGAATCGCCGTGCAGGATGACTTCCGTATAAGCGCCGCCGAAGCGCCGCACGGCATCCACTTTCACTTGCGGTGCCGTCATCGGCATCACGATCGCGGCATGGATTTTCAAGCGCGAGGCGGCCAGCGCCACGCCTTGCGCATGATTGCCGGCCGACGCCGCCACCACGCCACGCGCACGCTCCCCTGCATCGAGCTGGGCCATGCGGTTGTACGCACCGCGCAGCTTGAACGAAAACACCGGTTGTTGATCTTCACGCTTGAGCAGTACGTCGGCATGCAGGCGAGCCGACAGCAACGAGGCGCGCTCCAGCGCCGTGTGCTGCGCCACTTCGTACACGCGCGCCACTTCGGCACGCCGCAGGACGGCGGTGGCAGTCGGGGCCGGTGCCTGGTCAGCCAGTTGCGCGTTCATGCGTGGGTGGCGTGCTGTACCTGCAAGACATCCACCAGCTTGCGTGTCTGCTGCAGGATCTGGGTGAGCACGGAGTCATCCCCGCGCACAGTCAGGATCAAGTGCGATACCGCCGGATCGGCCGTGGGAGCTACCGTCAGCGTGTCGATGTTATGTCCGCGTGCCGCAAACAGGCCTGCGACGCGCACCAGCGCGCCGGCTTCGTTCTGCAAAAGTATGGAAAGCGTGTGTTGCATGACCTGTTCCTGTGTAGCGGTGTATGGCGGGGGGAGTTCAAAAGGCGTCAGGGGCGGCGACTTCGCCCGTGTGTGCCACTTGGCGGGAGGGAATGAAATCGCCGGTGATCATTTGCGAGTAATTGGCGCCGGGGCCGACCATCGGATACACGCCGGCATCCGGATCGATCATCACTTCAAGAAACGCCGGGCCCTCGAAGGCCAGGAATTCGGCGATGGTGGCGGCCATGTCCTCGCGGCGTTCCAGACGGCGTGCCCAGCCAAAGCCATCGGCCTCGGCGGCCCGCACGAAATCCTTGCGATGCAGGCTCTTGTCGGAGGAGGCAAAGCGGCCTTTGAAGAACAGCTTCTGCCACTGCCGCACCATGCCGTCGCCGACGTTGTTCAACACCAGCACTTTTACCGGCAAACCATACGTGGTGACCGTTTCCAATTCACCCAGATTCATGCGGATGCTGGCATCGCCATCCACGTCGATCACCAAGGCATCGCGGCGTGCGAATTGCGCGCCGACGGCGGCAGGCAATCCAAAACCCATCGTGCCCATCGAGCCGGACGTGAGCCAATGCCGCGGCGAGCGGAAATCCAGATACTGCGCAGCCCACATCTGATGCTGGCCGACGCCGGTGCTGATGATGGCGCGGCCTTGCGTATGCCGGTTGATTTCTTCCAGCACGGCATACGGTTGAATCAATGCGCTGTCACGATCGTAGTTCATCGCATGCTGCTGTTTCAGTGCAGCGATGTGCGCATGCCAGTCGGCCAGTGCCGGTTGATGGCCGTGAACCTTGCCGTACTGCGTGAGGCGTTGCAGTGCGCGATCCAAAGGGCCGACGTGATGCCAATCGGCCGGCTTTACCTTGTTGATCTCGGCCGGATCGATATCGATGTGGGCAATGAACTTCGCCTTGGGGGCGAACTGCGACGGCACGCCGGCCACGCGGTCATCGAAGCGCGCGCCCAACGCAAACAGAAAATCGCAATCTTCCACGGCGTAATTCGCATATGCCGTGCCGTGCATGCCCAGCATGTGCAGCGCCAGCGGATGGGTGGTGTCGACACTGCCGATACCCATCAACGTGGTGGTGACGGGCAGTGCAAATGTTTCGGCAAACTGGCGCAGCAAGGCGGATGAACCACTGGCAATGACGCCGCCGCCGGCGTAGATCAGCGGACGCCTGGCCTGCAGCAACGCCTGGAAAAAAGTCTCGCAGTCGGCATCGCTCAGCGTGGCCTGCTCGATGGCGCGCAAGCGTGCGCGATAACCGGGCAGCGGCAGTTCCTCTTTGCCGTCGAACACGACCGTGGTGTTCTGCACATCCTTGGGCACGTCCACGACGACCGGACCGGGCCTGCCGCTGCGCGCGATGGTGAAGGCGGTGCGCAAGGTGGCTTCCAGCTTGTCCGCTTCGGTCACCAGGAACACATGCTTGGCGCAGGAACTCATGATGTTGCTGATAGGCGCTTCCTGGAACGCGTCGCTGCCGATGGCCTGCGTCGCCACCTGGCCGCAGATCACCACCATCGGAATCGAGTCGGCGGTGCAATCGCGCACCGGCGTCACCATGTTGGTGGCGCCCGGGCCAGATGTGACGATCGCCACGCCCACCTTGCCCGACGCACGCGCAAAGCCGGCGGCCATAAAGCCCGCGCCTTGCTCGTTGGCTGGCACGATCAGCGGCATCGGCTCGCTGCCATCGGGCCGCAAATGCTCGGCGTTGTGACGGAACACGGCGTCGTAAACGGGCAGGATCGCGCCGCCGGAATAACCAAACAGTACCTCGACGCCTTCATCCGCCAGCACTTGTACGACGACATCCGCACCGCTCATGGCAGTACCTGCCAGCGGATGGCGCGCGATGGCCGGTTCGGCCTCGGCGGCGGGTGTAGGTTTCAGCAGTGGCATGTTCACGTCGTTCCCTTGTGATGTCTAAAGCGTTTGTGCGGTTGGAGTGATAGCGAAAACGGTCGGGAGCTGCGTGCCCATCAAGCCCGAACGGGCACGCCGTACATCTCCACGATGCGTTCGTCCTGCGCTTGCGCGGAAAAGAGTTCCCACTCAATGCCGTTCACGTCCGCGGTGCTGGCAAAACCTGTTGCCTCGTCATCCTCGAAACCGACGTGCCGCAACTGGCCGGCACGTTCGGCGTTCTGGTTGATCGAGAAATTCAACAGCTCGGTGCGCCACATCGCGTACTTGCCCTCGACCACCACATTCGGTGATTGGCCAAGGCGCACGCTGTAATCGGCGATAGAAGCGCCGAGTTCGCGGACAGCCAATGCGATGTGGAACCGTTTCATCGATGCATTCCTGTAAGAAACCATGCGGCGCTCACCGGCCGGAGACAGGGGGAGCGGGATGAGCGCCGCATGGCGTTTAACCGACCTTCTTCAATGCAGGCTGAGCTTTTTCACCGCTCTGCAGCCACGCCATGCGTGCGCGCAACTTGGCGCCGACCTGTTCGATCGGATGATCGAGATCGGCCTGCTTCCACTTCTTGTAGTTCGGCAGGCCGGCCTGGTATTCGGCGACCCAGTTGCGTGTAAAGGTGCCGTCCTGGATGTCCTTCAACACCGCCTTCATGCGCTCCTTGGTACCGGCGTCGATCACGCGCGGGCCGCTGACGTAGTCGCCGTACTGCGCGGTCTCGGAGACGAACTCCAGCATCTTGGTGATGCCGCCTTCGTAGAACAGGTCCACGATCAGCTTCAGTTCGTGCAGCACTTCGTAATAGGCGATCTCAGGCTGGTAGCCGGCTTCCACCAGCGTCTCGAAACCCTTCATCACCAGCTCGCTGGCGCCGCCGCACAGCACGGCCTGTTCGCCGAACAGATCCGTTTCGGTCTCTTCCTTGAAATCGGTCTTGATCAGCATCGCGCGCGCGCCGCCCAGGCCTGCGGCATACGCCGTCGCCTTCTCTTCGGCGTGACCGCTCACGTCCTGGTACACGGCGTAGATGCAGGGCACGCCACGGCCGCGTTCGTATTCGGTGCGCACCAGTGCGCCCGGGCCCTTCGGCGCGACCAGCACCACGTCGATGTCGCTGCGCGGCTCGATCATCTTGAAATGCACGTTCAAGCCGTGCGCGAACAACAACGCTGCGCCGGGCTTGATGTTCGGCTCGATCGATGCCTTGTACAGCGCGGCCTGCACCATGTCCGGCGTCAGCACGGCAACCAGGTCGGCACCGCGCACGGCTTCACCCGGTTCGACCACGCGGAAGCCATCGGCAACGGCCTTTTGCCAGGTGGGGCCATTCGGACGCAGGCCAACGACAACGTCCAGACCGGAGTCTTTCAAGTTGAGCGCGTGGGCGCGGCCCTGGCTGCCGTAGCCAAGCACGGCGATGCGTGCCTTGGCGAGCGATTCGGTGGTGGCGGTGGTGCTCATGCGGTGACTCCTGCGTCGGTATGTGTTGGCTTGGTTGTGTGTGTGGAGAGATGAAGTGGTTTGTTCGGCTTGCTACGCATCGTGCATCAGCCGCATGCGCGCAGGCCGCTCAAAAAAGCGGGCGTGGCGACGTCGTCCAGGGCAGCGATCACGGCATCGCGGATGTCCTGCGTGCCGGCCTTGCCGCCGATATCGCGGCTGTGTGGTCCGTTGGTCAGCACGTGGCTGACGGCTGCCTCGATGGTGGTTGCTTCCACGTCCAGCTCCAGCGAGTGGCGCAGCAGCAACGCGGCGGACAGGATCGCGCCCAACGGATTGGCGACACCTTGGCCGGCGATGTCCGGCGCGGAGCCGTGGATCGGTTCGTACAAGCCGACCTTGCCCTCGCCCAGCGAAGCAGACGGCAGCAGGCCCAGCGAGCCGGCCAGTGCCGCGGCTTCGTCGGTGAGAATGTCGCCGAACAGGTTTTCGGTAACGACCACGTCGTAGCGCGAAGGCTGCGTCAGCAACAGCATTGCCATCGAATCGACCAGCTGATGTTCCAGCTTCACGTCCGGGTATTCGGCGGCGATGCGCGTGACCGTGCTGCGCCACAGGCGCGAGGTTTCCAGCACGTTGGCCTTGTCCACCGAAGTGACGTGCTGGCGGCGTTCGCGCGCCAGTTCGAACGCCCGGCGCGTCACACGCTCGATCTCGGCGACGGTGTATTTGCACTCGTCGGTGGCGGTGTCGGTGGTGCGCGTCTTCGCACCGAAATACGCGCCGCCGGTCAGTTCGCGCACGAACAGCACGTCGACGTTCTTCAGCTTTTCGTTTTTTAGCGGCGACAGCGAAGCAAGTGCCGGATGCACCTGCAGCGGACGCAGGTTGGCAAACACGCCCAACGCCGCGCGAATGGCGAGCAAGCCTTGCTCAGGACGGACCTTGGCTTGCGGATCGGACCACTTCGGTCCTCCGACGGCGCCGAGCAGCACGGCGTCGGCCTTCTTGCAGGCTTCCAGCGTGGCAGCCGGCAACGGTTCGCCGGTGGCGTCGATGGCGCAGCCGCCGATCAGGTGCGATTCGAATTCAAACGTGTGGCCGCTGCGCTCGGCAACGGCTTCCAGTACGGCAACGGCCGCGTCGAGAACTTCCGGGCCCACGCCGTCGCCGGGCAGGGTAACGATGCGCGCTTTCATGCCGCCTTCTCCTGGTGCTGTTCGAAATGAGTGATTGCGTCGTTGTGCTGCAGCAGAAAGCCGAGCTGGTCGACGCCGTTGAGCAGGCAATGCCGCGCGAAGGGTTCGAGCTGGAAGCGGATGCGTCCACCGTCAGGCAATTCGATCGCCTGCTCGCGCACGTCGATGGAAAGCTCGATGCCGGGGTTCTTCAGCAGCCAGCGGTGCTCGGCCTCGTCCAGCACGATGGCGAACAGGCCGTTCTTCAGCGCGTTGCCGCGGAAGATGTCGGCGATCTCGCTGCACAGCACGGCCTGGATGCCGTAATCGAGCAAGGCCCACGGCGCATGTTCGCGCGAAGAACCGCAACCGAAATTGCGGCCGGCCACGAGAATCGAGCAGCCTTTCGCTTCCGGTTTGTTGAGCGGGAAGGCTGGGTTGTCGCTGCCGTCCTGGGCGTAGCGCCAGTCGTTGAAGCAGAACTTGCCCAGGCCGGCGCGCTCGGTGGTGGTGAGGAAACGCGCCGGGATGATGCGGTCGGTGTCGATGTTTTCGTCCAGCAGGACTGCTGTGCGGGAATGAATGCGGGTGATGGGTTTCATAGCCAAACTCCAGCAAAGCGAGCCTCCTCTCCCCGTTGGGGAGAGGATTGAGGTGAGGGGGAGCGCTTCGTATGAAGCGCGTGGCGAGGTTGGCCCCTCACCCCAGCCCTCTCCCCGGAGGGGAGCGGGAGTGAGATCGCGTTCATGCAGCCACCTCCGTCAGGTATTCGCGTGGATCGGCAATCGCACCGGCAATCGCGGATGCAGCGGCGGTGGCGGGGCTGGCCAGCACGGTGCGCGCGCCCTTGCCCTGGCGGCCTTCGAAATTGCGATTGGACGTGCTTACTACCAACTGGCCGGGTTGTGCGAGGTCGCCGTTCATGGCGATGCACATCGAGCAGCCGGGAATGCGCCATTCCGCGCCGGCAGCCAGGAACACTTCGTGCAGGCCTTCCTTCTCCGCATCGCGACGCACAGCTTCGGAGCCAGGCACGACCAGCACGCGCACACCCTTGGCGACGTGGCGGCCGCGCATCACGTTGGCGGCTTCGCGCAGATCGGACAGGCGCGAGTTGGTGCAGCTGCCGATGAACACGACGTCGACCGACGTGCCCTGCATCGGCTGATTCGCCTTTGCCTGCATGTAGTCCAGCGCGCGTTGCTCGACCGCATTGCGTGCGGCGGGCACGGGCTTGTCCATCGCAATCGCCATGCCCGGATGAGTACCGTAGGTGACAGTGGGACGGATCTGGCGGGCGTCGATGCGCACTTCGCGGTCGTACTTGGCACCTTCGTCGCTGCACAGCCCGCGCCAGTGTTGTACGGCGGCATCCCATGCCGCACCTTGCGGTGCACGCGGGCGGCCTTTCAGCCAGGCGAAGGTGGTTTCGTCCGGCGCGATCAAGCCGGCACGCGCGCCGGCTTCGATCGACATGTTGCACACCGTCATGCGCTCTTCCATCGACAGCGCTTCGATCGCCTCGCCGCGATACTCGAGCACGTAGCCGGTGCCGCCGTCGACGCCGATCTCGCCGATGATGTGCAGGATCAAGTCCTTTGCACCGACGCCGCGCGGCAGCTTGCCGTCGACGTGGATGGCGAAGGTTTTCGGCTTGCGCTGCAGCAGGCATTGCGTGGCCATCACATGGCCGACTTCGGTGGTACCGATGCCGAATGCCAGCGCACCAAATGCGCCGTGGGTGGAGGTGTGGCTGTCGCCGCAGACGATCGTCATGCCCGGCTGGGTAGCGCCCAATTCGGGGCCGATCACGTGCACGATGCCGCGATCGCTGCTGTCCCACCCATACAGCTGCACACCGAATTCGCTGCAATTGGCTTCCAGCTGCGCGACCTGCGCTTTCGCTTCGGCGTTGGCGTACGGACGCTCGCCGTTCGCCGCCGCCGGCAACGTGGGCGTGGAGTGATCCAGCGTCGCGAGCGTGCGATCCGGACGGCGCAGTTTCAAACCGCGCGAGCGCAATTCGCTGAACGCCTGCGGCGAAGTGACTTCATGCACCAGGTGCAGATCGATATACAGCACGGCCGGCGTATCGGCCGTTTCGGGCGCTACGACATGAGCGTCCCAGATCTTCTCGAATAACGTGCGGGCGCTCATGCCGCCTCCTTTGCGGTGGTGGTCTCAACGTGGGTCAGCCAGCCGTA
>NZ_DATEJY010000064.1:0-33268 GCF_035277725.1 Dyella sp.
CCATCCGCATCGGGTCTGCCACCGCGTGCGGGTCGAGGACAAGCCGAAGGACAAGCACCAGATCGCCGGCACGCTGGTTGGCGCGGCGGCGGGCGGCCTGGTCGGCAATCAATTCGGCGGCGGCAAGGGCAAGGTGCTTACAACCGCCGGTGGCGTGCTGGCGGGTGGTTACGCGGGCAAGAAGGTGCAGGAAAACCATCAAGAGAATCACGCCACGTATCACTACGAAGAGCGCTGCCACGACGAGTAGACGAGTAGGTTGGGGTGAGGCGCAGCCGAACCCCAACATGGTGTTGGCGTAGCGGCAATGTTGGGGTTCGCGTTCGCTTACTCCAACCTACGTTACGGCAACGGATGTCCACCAGTCACGCCATACACTTCCGCCGTCACGTAACTGGATTCCTGCGAAGCGAGAAACACATACACCGATGCCAGTTCCGCGGGCTGGCCTGGCCGCCCGAGCGGTACGTTCTTGCCGAATTCCTTCACCTTCTTCTGTGGCTGCCCGCCGGAAGGTTGCAGCGGCGTCCAGATCGGGCCGGGCGCCACCGCGTTGACGCGGATGCCGCGCTCGACAAGTTGCTTGCCCAATACCTTGGTGAAGCCGACGATGGCTGATTTGGTTGGCGCGTAATCGCCAAGAATCGGCGATTGATCGTAAGCCTGGATGGATGCGGTGTTGATGATGGTGGCGCCGCGCGGCATGTGCGGCACGGCTGCCTTGCAGATCCAGAACATGGCGTAGACGTTGGTCTTGAACGTCGCATCGAACTGCTCGGTGGTGATGTCCAGAAAACTGTCCTGATAAGCCTGCTTGCCGGCGACGTTCACTACGATGTCGAGGCCGCCCATTTCCTTTGCGGCGGTCTCCACCAGCTTGTTGCAGAATGCTTCATCCTTGATGTCGCCCGGCACGGTATGCACGGAGACGCCGCTGTCGCGAATGATCTGCAGCAGTTCTTTGGCGTCTTCCTCTTCATCGGGGAGGTAGTTGAGCGTAAGGTCCGCGCCTTCGCGCGCAAAGGCGATGGCCACAGCACGGCCGATGCCGGAATCGCCGCCCGTAATCAGCGCCTTGCGGCCTTTCAGACGGCCAAACCCGACATAGCTGTCTTCACCGTGATCGGGACGCGGCGTCATCTCCTTGGTCAGACCCGGCGCCGGCTGCGGCTGCTCTTCAAACGGCGGACGCGGATACTGCGTGGTGGGATCGCGCATGGTGTACTGGTTGGTCGAACTCATGAGTATCTCCGGTCGGCATATCGCCATGGATACGCTGCGCATCGTCGAAGACGCGTGTGTTTTGTGTCGGGTGTTGCCTTGATCTGGCGCATGCGCTTTCTTCAGGCATGAAGTGGCAAGGTGTGGCGAATGAAGACGATGCGCAAAAAACGGATGCGCCTGCTCGCTGTGTTGCTGACGGGCACGTGCATGCTAGCGATGAGTGCCTGCCACGATCGCGATCCGGCCTTGCAGCAACCGTACGGGCCGTCGGCACCTTCCACCTCGCCGACCTCGACGCAACCGCATCAATCGCCTGCCCCCGCCAGCAGTGTTCGCAGCCCATCCAAGCCCATGCCGGCGGGGGCGCGCTCGTGAACCAGGGGCAGAACAAGTACCTTGGCGACCGCGCTACACCGCGCGACGAATGTTGCGATCGGTGGACGTTGGTGGTGAGCAGTGATCCGGCCTTGTTGGCGACGTTGCACTGGGTGGCGGATGACCATTTCGTGGGGCCGAAGTTGGAGTCGGCGATGAGTGAGTTGCTGCATGATGCGGCGTTGATTTGAGGCGGAGCACTGTTCCCTCCCCTGCGAAGTAGGGGAGGGAACAGTGCTCCGAACTTAAGGGTTTTCAACCGCGAGAAACTCTTGTTCGTCATTCCAGCGAAAGCTGGAATCCAGCGACTTTGGGCTGAAAGGCACTGGATGATTCGCTTCGCTCACCCCTTCGGGGCCGTCCATCCGGACGTTCTCCGCGCTTCGCGCTACGTCCAGCTTTCGCTGGAATGACAGGTTCGGGTTCTGTAGCGGCTGGAAGAACCTTAAGTTCGGAGCATTGGGGCTAGGGTGGGGTGCGAGCGAAGCGAGCCGCGAAGGTCTGGCATCACTACAAAGCACACGCTCGCTGCGTTGGCTGGCCGCTAAAGCACAAGCAACCCCATCCTACTGTCCGTAGGGGCTGTCCGCGGCGGGCCAAAGGCACAGATGAAATTCGATCTTTCGCATAACGCACACCATCGCCGCGCGGTGTATCGGTAACGCATTCACACCCGACTCACACGTCTTTGAAGCCTTCGGTCTTAGCGTGGAGACACGCTCTCCGCAGGAAGCTCAACCATGAAAAAGCGAGTGGTATTCAGCGTCGACGACATGGCAGGGGCGCGTGCCGCCATGGATCAGTTGCGGGCGGCAGGCATTGCCGACCAGAGCATCTCGCTGATTGCGCGTTCCGACAAATCGGAAATGATTCCCGACGATCGCAAAGTCGTGGAAGGGGATTTCTATCCCGCCGCGGCGAAAGGTGCTGCGGGTGGTGCGGCGATCGGTCTGGTGGCCGGCCTGGTGGCGGTGGCGATTCCGCCGTTGGGCATTACCTTTGCCGGCGCGCTGGCGATGGCGGTGGGTGGCAGTGTGCTGGGTGCCTGGTCCACAGCGCTTTCTGGTTCGGCACTGGACGATCCGGTGCGGCGGCAATTTGAAGACGAAGTGGAAGCCGGGCGCATTCTGGTGGTGGTCGATGCGCAGGAAGAGCAGGTTGCGCTGACGTACCGCACCATGGTGGCAAGCGGCGCGAAACCGTTGCCGTTTGAAAAGCCGACGGCAATCACCTGAGCGTCGACGCGACAGCGTCGAAATGCCGACTGTGCATTCACTTTTCGCGGGCTACGGTCGCGCAGTCAGGCGGCGATCTGCGTCGTAAGCCGCGCGAGGATGACAGCACGTTGCCGCAAGCATGAGCCAGGTTTTCTCACCAAGTTTTGGGCTGTACGCCAAGCTGGCGTTGCTTGGCCTCTTGCTGGTGGTGGTCAGTGCAGGCTCTGCATGGCGTGGCGCGGTGACCGATCCGCATCGGCTTGGCGAACCCGTGAACCAGCCGGTGCCGTTCAGCCATAAGCATCACGTGGACGATGATGGCATCGATTGCCGCTTTTGCCACACGAGCGTGGAGACCTCCGCGTTTGCCGGCATTCCCCCGATCGCTACCTGCATGACCTGTCATTCGCAATTGTTTACCGATGCGCCCATGTTGAAGCCGTTGATCGATAGCTGGAAGAGCGGCGTGCCCCTGCGCTGGAATCGCGTATATCAGTTGCCGGACTTCGTTTATTTCAACCACAGCATCCACATCGCCAAGGGCGTGGGGTGTGTGTCTTGTCATGGCCGCATCGACAAGATGCCTTTGACGCAGCGCGTGGTGCCCCTCTCGATGGCGTGGTGTCTGGACTGCCATCGCCAGCCGCAGAAATTCCTTCGTCCGCACGACAAGGTATTCGATCTCGCCTGGCAACCGAAGGATCAGAAGAAACTCGGCGTCGAGTTGCTGCACCAGTACCACATCGACACCGGTCGCATGACGGATTGCTCGCTATGTCATCGCTGAGGATCGAGCATGCTGCTGCGTTGGCGCGTCGCAAGCTGGGCGACGCGACCGGTCCGCGATTCTGGCGTGCGTTGGAAGAGCTGGCGGACGATCCCGGTTTCAAGCGCGAGCTGATCGATGCCCTGCCGCAGTTCTCCGCGTTCGCCGCGATGGATCGCCGCCGGTTTTTGCAACTGCTTGGCGCATCGCTGGCCTTCGCCGGTCTGGCCGCATGCAGCGGGCCACCGCCGGAGCAGATCGTGCCGTGGGAAACACCGCCACCCGGCGTGACACCGGATACGCCGCAGTTCTACGCCACCACGCTCGCTTATGCGGGCGATGTGATCGGCGTGCTGGTCACCAGCCATATGGGGCGCCCGACCAAGATCGAAGGCAACCCGCTGCATCCGGCGAGCCTGGGCGCCACCGGGCCGATGCCGCAGGCGGCGGTGCTGGAAGTGTGGGACCCCGATCGCTCGCAGGCGCCGCTGTACCGCGGTCATGCCGCGACGTGGCAGGCGTTTGCGGCGGACGTGGCGATGTGGCCGGCTTCGTTTGCGCGCGATGGCAGCGGCTTGCACGTGGTAAGCGATCGCGTCGTCTCGCCTACCTTGCGCGCGCAGCGTGAGCAATGGATGCTGCGTTATCCGCGCATGCACTGGTACGAACATGCGCCGGTTGCGCAGGACCATGCCGAGCAAGGCGCGATGCTGGCGTTCGGCAAACCGGTCGCTACGCGCTACCACTTCGAAAAGGCCGATGTGATCCTGTCGCTGGAAGCGGATTTTCTCGGCGACATGCCGGGGCGCGTGGCTTACGCGCATGCGTTCGCCGAGCGCCGCAACCCGTCTGCGCCAGCGGGCATGAATCGGCTATACGTGCTGGAAGCCACGCCGAGCATCACCGGCACGATGGCCGATCATCGCTGGGTGATGGCATCGTCGTCCATTGCCTTGTTCGCGCTGGAGCTGGCGCGTGCGCTCGGCATCGGTGCGGATGCGCCTGTCGCGCCCGGCAGCTTGTCCGCCAAACAGCACCAGGCGTTGCAATCCGATCTACTGGCACACCGCGGACGTTGTCTTGTTGTTGCAGGAGGATCGCAACCGCCACAGGTGCATGCCATCGCCCATCTGCTCAACGACAAGCTCGGCAACGTCGGGCATACGGTCGATTATGTGGATGTGCCCGAGGATGTCACCAAGCGCGAACCTTTGGGCGCGCTGCGCAACGCGATCATGGCCGGACAGGTGCAGCGGCTGGTGGTGCTGGACAGCAATCTTGTTTACAACGCGCCGGCCGATCTGCAGCTGTCGAGGCTGATCAAGCAGGTCCCGCATGTCGTGCACTGGGGCTTGTACGTGGACGAAACGGCGCAGCTGGCCGAATGGCATCTGCCGGCCAGCCACGTGCTTGAAAGCTGGTCGGACGCGCAGACCGACGATGGCGTTGCCAGCATCGTGCAACCGTTGATCGATCCCTTGTACCAGGGGCGTTCGGCGCATGAATTCCTGGCGCTGTTGATGGGCGAGCCGGTGCAGGATGGCCTGGCGATCGTGCAGGCGCAGTGGCGTTTGCAGAATCCCGCCATGGCCTGGCCGGATAGCGTGCGCACGGGCGTGATTGCGGGCAGTGGCGGCAAGCTTGCGCAGATCGATGTTCGCACGGATGATTTGCATGGCTGGTCACCGCAAGCATTGCAACACGGTGCGCTGGAGCTGGTGTTTCGCCCCGATCCCACCGTGTGGGACGGGCGCTATGCCAATAACGGCTGGCTGCAGGAACTGCCCAAGCCGCCGACGCAGCTCACCTGGAGCAACGCCGCACTGATCAGCCCGCAGCTGGCAAAGGAACGCGCGCTTGCCAATGGCGATGTCGTGGTGCTGGCCTGCGAAGGGCGGCAGGTGGAAGCGCCGGTATGGATTACGCCGGGGCAGGCTGCGCACAGCGTCACCGTGCATCTGGGGTATGGGCGCAAGCGTGCCGGGCGCGTCGGCAACGCTCTGGGCTTCGATGCATACGCGTTGCGTACGTCGAATCAGCCGTGGACAGTGCAAGGGCTTGCGCTGCACAAGACGGGTCGCTCCGTGACGTTGGCGAGTACGCAGACCCATTTCGCCATGGAGACGGAAGGCAGCAAGCCGCCCGTGCGAAGCTTGAAACTGGCCGATTTCGAGCGCGATCCTGATGCAGCGGAGGAGGGTGACAAGACGCCGCCATCGATCTATCCCGAGCAACCGCAAGGCGAATACGCCTGGGCCATGGCGATCGACCTCAACGTGTGCATCGGCTGCAAGGGCTGCACCATCGCCTGCCAGGCGGAAAACAATATTCCGGTGGTCGGCGCCGATCAGGTGCTGCGCGAGCGCGAGATGCATTGGATCCGCGTCGATCGTTACTACTCGGGTTCCGCCGAGAATCCGGTGACCCACAACCAGCCGGTGCCGTGCATGCATTGCGAGCATGCGCCGTGCGAACTGGTCTGCCCGGTCGGTGCCACGGTGCACGACGACGAAGGCTTGAACCTGCAGGTGTACAACCGCTGCATCGGCACGCGCTGGTGTTCGAACAACTGTCCTTACAAGGTGCGCCGCTTCAATTTTCTGCAGTTCAGCGATCTCACCACCGAGACATGGAAGGCACAGCGCAATCCGGAAGTATCGGTGCGCAGCCGTGGGGTGATGGAGAAATGCACGTACTGCATCCAGCGTATCGAGAACGCGCATATCGCCGCCGATCGCGAGCAACGCCGAATTGCGGATGGTGACATCGTCACCGCGTGCCAGGCTGCGTGTCCCACGCAGGCGATCACTTTTGGCGATCTGCGCGATCCACACAGTGCGGTGAATCGTATCAAGGCGTCGCCCCGCAACTACGATGTGCTGGAGGAACTCAATACCCGTCCGCGCACCAGCTATCTCGCGCAGGTGCGCAATCCGCATCCAGACCTGGAGGACGAGGCATGAGCGCATCGCTGCAGGACGAGCATCTGCTTACGCGCGAGCATACGTACACCAGCTTGTCCGATAAGGTCGGCGAACTGGCGTTGCGTCCCAACGGCCGGCTCTGGTTTATCGCTTTCGTCGGCTCGCTGCTGCTGACCTTGCTGTTTGTCGCCGGGGGCGGCGAGTTGCTGGCGAAGGGCGTCGGCATCTGGGGCATCAATATTCCGGTGGCGTGGGCGTTCGCGCTGATCAACTACGTGTGGTGGATCGCGATCGGCATGGCCGGCACGTTCATTTCCGGTGCGCTCTATCTGGCGCGGCAGAAGTGGCGTTCGTCGCTGAACCGTTACGCGGAAGCAATGACGGTGTTCGCTGTGTCGGTGTCGGGCCTGTTCCCGATCTTCCACCTGGGACGCCCGTTCTTCTTCTACTGGGTGGCCCCCTATCCGAATCGCATGGCGTTGTGGCCGCAGTGGCGCAGCTCGCTGGTATGGGATTTCCTGGCCATCGTTGCCTACCTGCTGGTGTCGATCATGTTTTGGTATGTGGGCATGCTGCCGGACCTCGGCAGTTTGCGCGACCGGGCGCGTACGCGTGGCAAGCAGGTGTTTTATGGATTGCTGGCGCTGGGCTGGCGTGGCGAGGCGCGGCATTGGAAACGCTTTGAAACCTTGAACCTGCTGCTGGCCGGCTTGGCCGTGCCGCTGGTGTTTTCCGTGCATAGCATGGTCGCGCTGGATTTCTCGGAAGGCGCGGTGCCGGGCTGGCATTCCACCATGTTCCCGCCGTTCTTCGTCGCGGGCGCGTTCTTTTCCGGTTTTGCCATGGCGCTGGTGCTGGGCATTCCATTGCGTCGTTGGCTGGGCTTAAGCGACATCATCACACTGAAGCACCTGGATAATCTTGCCAAAATGATGCTCGCCGCGGGTCTGTTCGTGGCCTACAACTACGCCGTCGAATTCTTTATGGCGTATTACAGCGGCGATCCGTATGAGATCGCGGAAGTCAGGGATCGCCTGATTGGCCCGTATGCGTGGGTGTTCTGGACGGTAGTGTTCTGCAACGTGCTCACGCCATTATGGCTGTGGTCGCCGCGTATCCGGCGCAAGCCGGCGGCTTTGTTCGCGATCGCCATGCTGGTGCTGATCGGCATGTGGTTCGAGCGCTTCATGCTGATCGTCAACAGCCTGTTCCGTCCGTATCTGCCGTCGAGCTGGGGCATGTTCTATCCCACGTTATGGGATCTGCTTTTCCTGTTCGGATCGATCGGCATTTTCCTGCTGATGTTCACGCTGTTCGTGCGCTGGTTGCCGATCGTGGCGACCTACGAAATGCGCAAGCTGGTGCATGAGCTGAAGGAGCCAGGCTGATGGCGCAGGAAAGCAAGCGCTACGGTTGCATGGCGTTTTTCGAGACGCCGGAAGCATTGGTGCACGCCGTACGCACCTTGCGCCAGGCCGGCTATGAAGGCATCGAGGCGTTCACGCCGTTTCCGGTGGAGGAACTGGACGAGGCGATGGATATCGGCGGCAACACCATACCGCTGGCGACGTTCGTGGGTGGCGCCATCGGCTTTGTCGGCATGCTGGCGATGCAATACATCGCCGCTGTGCTGCATTACCCGATTCGTGTAGGGGGACGTCCATTTGCCAGCTGGCCGGCATTCATTCCCTCCGCGTTGGAGGTGACGTTTTTGTTGGCCGCCGTGGCGGGTGTGCTGGCGCTGCTGGCGGGCAATCGGTTGCCAAAGTTTTATCACCCCGTGTTCAACGTCGAGCAGTTCGAGCGGGCGAGCCAGGATGGATTTGTGCTGGTGGTGCGGATGGAAGACGGGGATGCGTCGCGCTTGCGGGAGATGTTGCAGGGATTGGGTGCGGTACAGGTGGATGAGGTGGCGGTGTGAGGCGCCGCGTCGGGCTAATGCAGCAGGCTGCATGGCTTTTCATTGCCAGAAGCCCCCACTTCGTCATTCCAGCGAAAGCTGGAATCCAGTGCCTTTTCGCTCCAAAGTCGCTGGATTCCTCGCTCCTCAAAGCCGAGCACATCCATGTGCTCTCCCCGCGTACCAGCTTTCGCTGGAATGACGAGCGCTTGTTCCGGTGTCGCCGGAAGCGAGCTTCGCTCGCACCCCACCCCAACCCTCCCCTGCGAGCAGGGGAGGGGGCTATTTCCGGCGCGACAAGCCTTCGGTATTTGTTTGTGCTTTGCATGGTCCTGCTACTGGCCGGCTGCGAACGCGCTATGCACGACATGTACAACCAGGCCAAATACAAACCCGGCTCACCCAGCCCACTATTCGCCGACGGCAAGGCCGCGAGACGTCCCCCCGAAGGCAGCATTCCCATCGCGCAAGGCGAGCTGGCCGGTCCATCCAGCGGTCGCCTGGGGCACATCGAACCCGCGCCAGCCACATCGTCGAACAACCATCCCTATCCCATCACATTGGCATTCCTGCAGCGCGGCCAAAACCGCTACGAAATCTACTGCGCCGCGTGCCACGGCCTGACCGGCGCAGGCAACGGCATGATCGTGCAGCGCGGCTTTCCAAAACCGCCCTCGTACCTGGAGCCGCAACTGCTGCATGCGACAGATGCGGCGCTGGAACGCTCCATCAGCAATGGGTACGGCGTGATGTATCCCTTCGCGGGCCGCGTGAATGAGAAGGATCGTTGGGCAATCGTCGCCTACATTCGTGCGCTGCAGCTCAGCCAGAACGTGCCGGTCGATCATCTGGCGCCACAAGACCTGCATGCACTCGGCCAAGGGGGCGCAAAGTCGCCATGACGCGCACGACGCTGTCCAGCCTGGTGGGAATGCTGGTGGCCTTGGCGCTGCTGGTGGTGGGCTTTTCCTTCGCCGCCGGCCATATGCGGCACGCGTTGTTCGTGTATCTCGCCAGCTGGTTGTTCGTGCTCGGCGTGGTGCTGGGCAGTATGACGCTGATGATGATTCATGCACTGACCGGTGGCGCATGGGGTGTGCGGCTGGGCAATGAATGCCTGGCGGCGACGCGTTTGCTGCCTTATGCGGCACTGGCGGTGATTCCGCTGTTGGTCGGCATGCACGTGTTGTTTCCCTGGCTGCGGACGGAGCCGGTGGATGATCCCTACCTCGATCATCAGCGCTGGTATCTCAATGCGCCCGGCTTGATCATCCGTACCGTGGTGGTGTTCGTGATCTGGGCGTGGATGGCGTACGGCGTGACGCGCGCGGCCGGCAACGGTCGGGCGCTGCAGCCGCGTTTTGCCGCAGGAAGCCTGGTTGCGACGTTGCTGACCATTACGCTGGCGGCGGTGGATTGGGTGATGTCGCTGGTGCCGCGCTGGCACACCACCGACATCGGCTTGCTGTTGTTCACCAGCCAGTTGCTGATCGCCTTTGCGCTGGCGGTGTTGATGCATCTGTCGCGTGATGTGCGGGCCAGCGATCCGCCGCCGCGCCTGCTGCGCGACTTCGGCAACTTGATGCTGGTGATGGTGCTGGGTTGGGCATACGTAAGCTTCATCGACTATCTCACCAGCTGGGTGGCGGATTTGCCGGCGGAGACCGCGTGGTACGCGCCGCGCTTGCTGACCGGCTGGGGGTGGTTGGGCATGATGGTGACGTGCCTGGGCTTGGGCATACCGTTTTTCGCGTTGCTGCTCGGCAAGGTAAAAACCTCGCTGCGCGCACTGCGCCTGGTCGCGGTGATCAGCCTGTTTGCGCAGTGGCTCAACCTGATCTGGCTGGTGCTGCCTAGCGGTGCCTTGCAGAGCGTCACGTTGTACTGGACCGATCCCTTGATCTGCATCGGCCTGCTGGGATTCTGCGCGATGCGGTACCGCGCGGGCCTGCACGAAAGAAGGAGGGCGCGCGATGGGCAGGGCGCATGAGCCGCATCGCATCGATGCGCCGGCGCTGCACAAGCTGGGCGGTTTGTTCGTGGCGTTGTTCGTCTTGATCCTGTATGTGATGTACGTGTTGTGGCAGCACGTGCATTCGCCAACGCTCAACCTGCCACCGCAAGTGCTTCCACCGCCGCCGCGCCTGCAGGTGAACCCGCCGGTGGATCGCGTCACGCAGTACCGCTTGCAGATGCAGCAGCTCGATACCTACGGCTGGAACGATGCCAGCCATCGCACCGCGCATATCCCGATCGAGCGTGCGATGGTATTGCTGGTGCAGAAGCAGCAAGCGAGCAGGAGTTCGTCGCCATGAGCCGGCTGACGCGTGTGTTGCTGATGTTGCTGGCGTGCTGGTTATGCGCCGCCGAAACCGCGCCGCCACCGCCGCCGCATCTCACCACGCGGGCCGATTTCCGGCAGAAGCTCGGTGCTGCGCTGCCGATGGCGGTGACGTTCACCGATGCATCGGGCAAGACGGCAAGCCTGCAGCAATGGATGGATGGGCGCCCGACCTTGCTGATGCTCGGTTATTTCCGCTGCCCCAACTTGTGCGATGTGGCGGAGCAGGGCATGGCGCATGCGGTGGCGCAATCGGGGTTGCGACCTGGTAGCGACATGAGCGTGCTGTTCGTCAGCATCGATCCACGCGATACGCCTGGTGCGGCGGCGAGCAAGCAACGCATGATCGCCAACATGCAAGGCGGCGCGGATGCATCGGCCTGGCATGTGCTGGTCGGTAGCAAAGCATCGATCGATGCGCTGGCCAACGCGATCGGTTACCGCTACTTCTACGACGCACGGATTGATCAATATGCGCATCCCGCGGGTCTGGTGATCGCCACGGCGGGTGGCCGTATCAATCAATATCTGATGGGCGCGAATTACGTGCCGCAGACCTTGCGCCTGGCGGTGGTGGCGGCATCGCATCACACGCTCGGCAGCGTGGTCGATCAACTGGTGCTGCTGTGCTGTGGTTATGACCCCACCACTGGGCGGTATACGGTGACGATCACGCGCATCATGCAAGGGTTGGGCATCGGCTTCGTGGTTCTATTGCTGGTGATGTTCATGCTGCTGTGTCGCCCTCGCCCGGGAGCGCGGCCATGAGCATCCAGCCGCCGGAAGCCTCCAACTTCGCCGTGCCGATCGATCGCATGTTCGACGCCATGCTGGTGCTGTGCGGCGCGGTGGCGCTCGGTGTCTTCGTGGTGATGTTCTGGTTCTGCATCAAGTATCGGCATGGCAGCGATGCCAATCGCGAAGGACGGCAGAGCACCAGGTTCGGTCTCGAAATCAGCTGGACGCTGATTCCGTTTTTGCTGTTTGTCGGCATGTTCGCGTGGAGCATCAATTTGTGGACCTTGCTGCGCACGCCGCCGAATGATGCCAAGCCGATCTACATCGTCGCCAAGCAGTGGATGTGGAAGGTGCAGCATCCCAACGGCCGGCGCGAGATTGACATGCTGCATGTGCCGCTGGGCGTGCCGGTGCGTTTGATCATGACGTCGCAGGATGTGATCCATAGTTTCTATATTCCGGATTTCCGGGTGAAGCAGGATGTCGTGCCGGGGCGCTACACCGCGCTGTGGTTTACCGCGACGAAACTGGGTAGCTATCCGCTGCTGTGCTCGGAGTACTGCGGTACTGATCATGCGGCGATGACCGGCACGGTGAAGGTGGTCTCGCGCGAGGATTACCATGCGTGGTTGAACGAAAGCACCGCGCTGCCGCTGGCAAAACAGGGTCGGCAGCTGTTCGTGCAGTTCGGCTGCAGCGGTTGCCATGATCCTGGGTCCGGTATTCATGCGCCGGATTTACGTGGCTTGTACCAGAGCCGCGTGGCGTTGGCCGATGGTTCCACTGTTATGGCGGACGATCGCTATCTGCATGACGCCATCACGTTGCCGGCCACCCAGCGGGTTGCGGGTTATGCGCCGATCATGCCGACGTATCAGGCACGTATTGATGAAGAAGATATCTTGGCGTTGATGGCTTATATCAAGTCGCTGGGGCAGGAGAGCGCTCATGCACTGCACCGCTAGGCGTGCATTCCTGTCGTTGCGAAAGACAGTTCCCTCCCTTGCATGCAGGGGAGGGTTAGGGTGGGGTGCGAGCAAAGCGAGCGGCGGGATGTGCACGTTGCCGCAAACCATATATCACCCAAGAAAACAGCCGCGCGCTAAAGCACAAGCAACCCCACCCCAACCCCAATGCTCCGAACTTAAGGTTCTTCCAGCCGCTACAGAACCCAAACCCGTCATTCCAGCGAAAGCTGGTACGCGGGGAGAGCACATGGATGTGCTCGGCTTTGAGGAGCGAGGAATCCAGCGACTTTGGGTTGAAAGGCACTGGATTCCAGCTTTCGCTGGAATGACGAACAAGAGTTTCCCGCGTTTGAAAATCCTCAAGTTCGGAGCATTGACCCCAACCCTCCCCTACTGCCGCAGGGAGGGAGCAGGTTGCGGCAAGTGTCGAGATAACCGCTTTGCAAGTGCCATTGGCGTCAATGATGGCGGAGAGAGATTTTCATGAACGCAACAGCCACCACCGCCGACCTCGAATCAATGGGTTCCGGCTACCTGGTCGAAGGCGGCCGCACGCTCTGGTCGTGGCTCGGCACGCGCGACCACAAGCGCATCGCGATTCTGTACACGATTGCGATCACCGCGTTCTTCTTCATGGGCGGCGCGGCGGCGACGTTGATTCGCCTGACGCTGATCCACCCGGATGGCCGTCTGCTCTCGGCGGAAACCTACAACAAGACCTTCACCTTCCATGGCGTGGTGATGGTGTGGTTTTTTTTGATTCCGTCCATTCCCTCGACGATGGGCAATTTCCTGGTGCCGATCATGATCGGCGCGCGCGACATGGCATTTCCGCGCTTGAACCTGTTCAGCTGGTACCTGTACATGATTGGCGGCTTGTTTACCGCGGCGACTCTGGTGTTCGGCGGCGTGGATACGGGCTGGACGTTCTACACGCCGTTCTCGACCATGTTTTCCAATACCAATGTGATTCTCGCGGTGGTAGGTGTGTTCGTGGTCGGTTTTTCCACCATTCTCACCGGCATGAACCTGATCGTGACCACGCACATGATGCGTGCGCCGGGCATGCACTGGTATCGCTTGCCCTTGTTCGTATGGGCGATGTACGCCACCAGCGTGGTGATGATGCTGGCTACGCCGGTGCTGGCGATGACGCTGGCACTGATCGGGCTGGAGAGGCTGGCCGGCGTGGGGATTTTTGATCCGGCGCTGGGTGGCGATCCGATCCTGTTTCAGCATTTCTTCTGGTTCTATTCGCATCCGGCGGTGTACATCATGATCCTGCCCGCCATGGGCGTGGCGAGCGAGTTGATCTGCAATGGCGTGCGTCGCCGCATTTTTGGCTACAAGTTCATGGCCTGGTCGATGTTCGGCATTGCCTTCATCGGTTTTCTGGTGTGGGGGCATCACATGTTCGTGGCCGGGCAGTCGATGTATGCCGGCATCGTGTTTTCCATGCTGAGTTTTGTCGTGGCGGTGCCGTCGGCGATCAAGGTGTTCAACTGGCTGGCCACGCTGTACAAGGGCGACATCCATTTTCATGCGCCGATGATCTATGCGCTCGGTTTCGTCGGTTTGTTCACGCTGGGCGGCATGACCGGTTTGTTCCTGGCCGCGGTAGCGCTGGATGTGAATCTCACCGACACTTATTTCGTGGTGGCGCACTTCCACTACATCATGGTGGGCGGCTCGGTAATGGCATATCTGGGCGGCATTCACTATTGGTGGCCGAAAGCCACTGGGCGCATGTATTCGGAAAACATTGCCAGGCTGGCGGCGATCCTGATGTTCGTCGGCTTCAATCTGACCTTCTTTCCGCAATACATATTGGGCTACGAAGGCATGCCGCGCCGGTATCACCAGTATTTGCCCCAGTTTCAGGAGCTCAACGTGATTTCCTCGATCGGCGCGCTGATTCTGGCCGTGTCGTATCTGATGCCGCTGTTCTACCTGGGCCATTCGTTGTTTCGCGGCGAACCAGCGGGTTCGAATCCGTGGCGTGCCACTGGCCTGGAATGGACCATCGCTTCACCGCCACCCGAACACAATTTCCATGAAACGCCGGTGGTGACTGCCGACCCCTACGATTACCGCGACTGATGAATGCGTCCATGCCAGCAGCGGCGGTGCAGCAGCAATTCGACGATGCACCCCAGCAGAAAGAAGCCGCCATGCTCGGCATGTGGGCGTTCATTGCCACGGAGGTGCTGTTCTTCGGTGTGCTGTTTGCGGCGTACGTGATTTGCCGTTGGCGTTTCCAGTTGGCCTTTGTCGAAGGGAGTTCGCACCTGGATTTCCCGATGGGCACGGCGGAAACGGCGATCCTGCTGACCAGCGGCTGCCTATCGGCGATTGCCCTGCGGCAGATCCAGTTGAACAAGGCGCGGCAAAGTGCAGTGTTGCTGCTGGCGGCCAGTTTGCTCGGCGTGGCGTTTCTGGTGCTGCACGGCATGGAGTATCACGACGAATTCAAGGAGGGTTTGATTCCGGGTATCCGCTATGTGGAGAAAGGGCCGAGCGCGCACGAGATGGAATTGTTCTTCGCCCTTTACTACGTGACCACCGGCTTCCACAGCCTGCACGTGCTGATTGGCGTGGTGTTGTTGCTGATCATGGCACTGCGCACCTGGCGTGGTTCGTTTTGCGCGCCATACCACACGCCGATCGAAATCACCGGCCTGTACTGGAGCCTGGTCGATATCGTGTGGATCTTCGTCTATCCGGCGTTTTATCTGGTAGGGAGTGCGGGATGACGCAGCAGGAGATTCCCACCTTGCGCAGCCAGCTGCTGGTGCTGGCCGGTTTGCTGATGCTGCTGGCCCTTTCCGCAAGCTTGTCACGCGTGCCGCTTGGCTGGTGGGTGCTGGTGATCACCGCCAGCGTGGCGGTGAGCCAGGCGCTGCTGGTGATGGTGGTATTTATGCGGCTGAAAAGCGCTCATCCGGCACTGCGGATGATCGCTATCCTGGCTTTTGCCTGGCCGCTGATCCTGGTGGCGCTGACGCTGGGCGATTACTTCACGCGCTCGCTGCTGCACGCGGCGTTGCATTGAGCGTTCAGTCCAATCCCTTGCTCGGCACGAAACTGGATACCGGATCGCTGGCGGGGAAGGTTTCTTCCAGGCCGTGGTCGTGGTTCTCGCTCTCGTGCAGCTTGCGCCGCTCGCGCGCTTCGCGGCTTTCAGCGCGCTGCGCGCTGCTGTCGGATGGATGAGGCGAATCTTTACGGTCGTGCGATGCCATGAGATGTCCTCCGCGATAGCGAAGACATGCTGCTACTTTGCTTGTGATGTACACATGGAGAAGCCGTAAATTCGGGCTTTGTTGCCGTTGAGTCATCAGCATGACGGCGGCATCAGCATCGGCGCGGCATATGTTCACGCTCGATCGCAGTGGGATGGTGCAAAGTTTTTGCCCCTTCCTAAGTAACGTGTGATCGAACCATGGAAGAGCGTCAAACCACCAAACCGCCGTGCAACTCCGGCTATCCCGAACAGCGACCCGAACCCAACAAGCAGCACCAGCAGGAACCGGATTCAAAGACCCCGCACGAGCCGCAGAACGTGCCGCGCAAGAAACCGTATCCCTCCTCGTCATCATCGGGCTGAGCCGTGCAGATCGAAACATTTTTGCTGGAGAAAAACGCCTGGATGCCGAACAACCCGCGCTTCCCCGCGGTGCTGTATCGGCAGGCCGTGGCGGGCGAATCGATAGGCGCCAAGGACATGGAAGCACTGTTCGCCCGCAATGGCTGGCAAGCGCGCTGGCGCGACGGTGTCTATGGCTACCACCACTATCACACCACCGCGCACGAAGCACTTGGCTTTGCCGGTGGCCATGCGCGCCTGATGCTGGGCGGTCCGCGTGGCAGGGAAGTGGAGGTGAGCGAGGGCGACGTGCTGGTGTTGCCCGCGGGTGTCGGGCATTGCAGCGTCAGGACCGATAAGCATTTTCTTGCGGTGGGTGCGTATCCGCCGGGACAGGATTGGGATCTGTGCAAGACGATGGCGGATGAGGCGGCGTTGGAGCGCATCCGGCGATTGCCGGCGCCAGCGTCGGATCCGGTGGAAGGCGGGCAGGGCATTTTGCTGGATTTGTGGCGCTAGCTGCGCTTCGCAGGCTGGATGAAATCCAGCATTTCTTGGCATGGTGATGCTGGGATTTCATCCCAGCCTACGGGGCGTTGACGCCGTCTTGCGCATTCTTAGACCTGTCCTCCACCGCCGCACCCACTAGCATCCCTTTTTCAACGCCAAGCCTGGCAACATCCGAAGGCGGTGCGTGTCATGAGCGATGACAACCACGGTATTTCCGCCTCGCGCAGACGATTGATGCAAGGGGCTTCCCTGGGCATGGCTACCGCCGTGCTTGGCTCGGCGCGAGCCTCGCAACCGGAAGATCGAAGCGGCGCAAGTCAGCAGGCGCTGCCGTTGAAAGATCCGCGCCAGGGCTATCCGCATCCGCCGTTCGAGGCGCAATCGCAGCCCTGGCCGGGGCTGGCCGGAAAGATGCGGCCGCACCCGGATCACGGTGAAACCAGTTATCGCGGCAGTGGCAAATTGCTGGGGCGCCGCGCGCTGATCACGGGCGGCGATTCCGGTATCGGCCGTGCCGCAGCGATTGCCTATGCACGCGAAGGCGCCGATGTGGCGATTTCCTATCTGCCCGCCGAAGAGCCGGATGCACGCGAAGTCGTCGCATTGATCCAGCAGGCCGGACGCAAGGCGCTCGCCTTGCCGGGTGACATTCGCAACGAGGCGTTTTGCCAGAGTATGGTGACGCGGGTGATCGATACGTTCGGCGGCATCGATCTATTGGTGAACAATGCCGGCCGGCAACACAGCTTCGAATCGATTCTGGACATTTCCACCGATTATTTCGACTGGACCTTGAAGACCAATCTCTACACCATGTTCTGGATCACCAAGGCCGCCGTGGCGCATATGCCGCCGGGCTCGGCCATCATCAACACGGCTTCGGTGAATGCGTACGATCCTTCCGAGAATCTGCTGGATTATTCCTTGACCAAGGGCGCCATCGTCACTTTCACTAAAGGGCTGGCCAAACAGATGATCAAGCGCGGCATTCGCGTCAACGGCGTGGCACCGGGCCCGTTCTGGACGCCGCTGCAGGTGAGCGGTGGGCAGACGGAAAAGAACCTCAAGGAATTCGGCGAAACCACGCCGATGGGCCGTCCGGTGCAACCGGCGGAAATCGCGCACGTGTATGTGCAGCTTGCCGCGGCCGAATCGAGCTATGTGACGGGGCAGATCTACGGTGAATCCGGCGGGCGGGGACAGCCGTGACCAGGGCGCGCGCGTTCGCATCAAGCCGCCTTCCGTTATTGCTGTGTTTCGTCGTGTTGCCTGCCGTCGGTTTTGCGCAGAAGCCGGCGGCATCGAAGTCGCCCAAACGCAATGAGCATCAGCACACGCTCAATGCGCGCGAGCAGGCGTTCGTCGCACAGGCAACGGCGGATGACGACATGCAGATCACGCTGGCCAAGCTGGCCATGGGCCGGTCGGACAATCCGCGCATGAGAGCATTGGCAAGCCGGATCGTCAGCGACCATACCGCGCTCAATCTGCAATTCGCGCAGTTCACGGCAACCAAGGGTAGCAAGGGTCATGCGCACGGCGTGCCGGTGCAGAACATCCGCGCGATGCAAGCGCACTTGCAGTCATTGCATGGCGAGGCCTTCGATCAGGCCTTTGCCGGCATGATGGTGAAGGAGCACCACAGCATCATCGCGGCGTATGAAGTGGCCGCCAAAACCGCCGCGGACGACCGCCTGAAAACCATTGCCGCGCGCGGCCTGCCCGTGCTGCAGGGGCACCTGGCTGCGGCGCGTGCGCTGATGAAGGAAGGCAGCCCCGCGCAGCAGCGGCGCGAAAACCAATAGGCAGTAATTACCACTCCGCCCAGATGGCGTGCCGGCGGCCAGCGTATTCCGTCCGCGCCAGGATCGGACCTGTCTCCCGTTTGCCAGCTTGGCCGGATTTGCCCGTGCGGCGACGGCGTTGCACATCCACGGCGGCGCGCTCCTGTTCGGACAGGCCGATCGTGCGCTTGCGTCTGGCGATGGTGGCGTTGCGGATGCTCATGGTTTTCTTGGATGAAGACGTGAATGCCCGGCACCTTCTCAGAGGATGCTTGAAAAGGACGCGCATGCCATGTCAATGCATTTCTTCACGGAAATGGGGGCGGCAAGGGGAGGCGCCGTTTTCGGCCTAGCATGCTTGATCGATATGTCAGTTGCATGAAACGCACGCGTGCGCCGAGGCCTGCAAAGCGAACGCGTTTGTTTACTGGCGCACTCATACGATGCGCCTCAGGAAATCATCGACACGATCGAGCGCATTCCGGAAAACGAGTTCGGCGGCCCGCAGGACGTAATGAAAGGTTACGGGGAAATTGAATAAACCCCGCATCGGTAAGAGGTAAGCGTTATGACGAAGAAGCAAACGGAAGACAGTGGCAGTCGTAGGCTGGGATGAAATCCCAGCATCGCCATGCCAACCATGCTGGGATTTCATCCCAGCCTGCATGAGCATCGGTTCGAGGCACTGACGCAAGCCCCGCCGCGGCCAACAAAAAAGGCCACCGGGAGGCGACCTTTTTTCTTGAAACTGAGTGGTGGGCGGTACAAGGATCGAACTTGTGACACCTGCCGTGTGAAGGCAGTGCTCTACCGCTGAGCTAACCGCCCGCCGGGAACGCGCAACTATACGGACCAGGGGCTGAAACGTCAACCGCCTGTGGGGTGGTTGCGTTGGTGGGCGTGGGCTATCGCCTCCGGGCGGCTAAAATGGCCTGTTTCCTTTTTTTGCCAAGCGGCCACCCATGCATTTCGATCTCTCGCACATGCTGCATGCCTTGCAGAATTTCCATCTCACGCCCTGGAAGGTGGTCGGCTTCATGGGCACTTTCATGTTCACCGGACGCTGGTTCGTGCAGCTTTATTACACGCGCAAATACAAGCGGGTGGTGATGCCGCTGTCGTTCTGGTGGATGTCGGTGTCGGGCAGCGCCTTGCTGCTGGCGTATTTCGTATTCGGCAAGAACGACTCGGTGGGCATTCTTTCCAACTTCTTCCCCGTGTTCGTGTCGGTCTACAACCTGGTGATGCATATGCGCCATCACGGCAGGGACGAAATCCCAGACAAGGCGTAACCGTAGGGTAGGGTGCGAACCCCAACATCGCGATCTGCCCGGCATGGTGAGGTTGGGGTTCGCACCCCAACCTACTCGGGGTCGTAGTCCAGGTTCGGCGCCAGCCAGCGCTCCGCTTCCTCGCGCGTCCAGCCTTTGCGCTTGGCGTAGTCTTCCACCTGTTCGCGCGTGATACGTCCCACCACGAAGTACTGGCTGCCCGGATGCGAGAAATACCAGCCGGACACTGCCGCTGCCGGATACATCGCGAAGCCCTCGGTCAATTGAATGCCGGCATGGCGCGTGGCGTCGAGCAATTCGAACAGTGCAGCTTTTTCGGTGTGGTCGGGGCAGGCGGGGTAGCCGGGAGCAGGGCGGATGCCGCAGTATTTCTCTTCGATGAGCGCTTCGTTATCCAAAGCCTCGTCCGGCTGATAGCCCCAGAATTCGCGGCGCACACGTTCATGCATGCGTTCGGCAAACGCTTCGGCGAGGCGATCGGCGAGCGCCTTGAGCAGGATGGCGGAATAATCGTCGTGATCCGCTTCGAAGCGCGCGACGTGCTGCTCGATGCCGAGGCCGGCGGTGACGGCGAAGGCGCCGATCCAATCCTGCTTGTCGGCTTCTTTCGGCGCGACGAAATCGCTGAGGCAGAAGTCCGGACGCTCAACGGGTTTTTCGGCTTGTTGCCGAAGATGCTGCAGGCGCAGCTTGCCTTCCGGACGCTGGATTTCGATGTCGTCGCCCACACCGCAGGCAGGCCAAAAGCCGATCACCGCACGCGCCGTCAGCCAGCGCTTGGCGATGAGTTTGTCCAGCATGGCTTGCGCATCGGCGAACAGTTCGGTGGCCTGCTTGCCGACCACTTCGTCTTTGAGAATGGCGGGATAGCGTCCGGCCAGTTCCCATGCCTGGAAAAACGGCGTCCAGTCGATATACGCACGCAGTTCGGCCAGATCGTAGTTGTCGAATGTAGTAATACCGGGCTTGTTCGGCTGTGGTGGCGTATAGCTTTGCCAGTCGCAGCTGAAGCGTTGCTTGCGCGCGTGTTCCAGCGGTACCAGCGTTTTAGCAGCACCGCGGTGCTTGTGGCGTTCGCGGATGTCGGCGTATTCGGCGCGGATTTTCGCCATGAAGCCGTCGACCAAATCCTTGCTGACCAGCGATTGCGCCACGCCGACGGCGCGCGAGGCATCTTTTACCCACACCGTGGGTGATTTGTAATGCGGCTCGATCTTCAGTGCGGTATGCGCGCGCGAGGTGGTGGCGCCGCCGATCAGCAGCGGAATCTGGAAATCCTGCCGCTGCATTTCGCGTGCGACCTGGCTCATTTCTTCCAGCGACGGCGTGATCAGGCCGGACAGGCCGATGATGTCGGCGTTGTGTTCGCGCGCGGTATCCAGAATCTTTTGCGCCGGCACCATTACACCGAGATCGATCACCTCGAAGTTGTTGCAACGGAGCACCACGCCGACGATGTTCTTGCCGATGTCGTGCACGTCGCCTTTCACCGTCGCCATCACGATGGTGCCGTTGTTCTTGCCGGCGTCACCGGTGCGCAACTTTTCCGCCTCGATATACGGCAGCAGGTAGGCCACCGCTTTTTTCATCACGCGCGCGGATTTCACCACTTGGGGCAGGAACATCTTGCCGGCGCCGAACAGGTCGCCGACGATGTTCATGCCGTCCATCAGCGAGCCTTCGATCACGTCGAGCGGGCGCGTGGCTTGCTGGCGTGCCTCTTCGGTGTCTTCGTCGACGAACTGATCGATGCCGTGGACCAGCGCGTGCGCAAGCCGTTCGCGTACCGGCTTTTCGCGCCAGGCGAGGCTTTCGGTAACGACTTCGCCTTTCTTCGCCTTGTAGCGGTCGGCGATTTCCAGCAGGCGTTCAGTGGCGTCGGCGCGGCGGTTGAGTACCACATCTTCCACGCGTTCGCGCAGCTCCTCCGGCACGTCGTCATAGATCATCAACGCGCCGGCGTTGACGATGCCCATATCCATGCCGGCCTTGATCGCGTGGTACAGGAACACCGAGTGGATCGCCTCGCGCACGGTGTTGTTGCCGCGGAACGAGAACGACACGTTGGACACGCCACCGGACACATGGCTGTGCGGAAAGCGCTTCTTCAACTCGCGCGTGGCTTCGATGAAATCCACCGCGTAGTTGTTGTGTTCGTCGATGCCGGTGGCGATGGCGAAGATGTTGGGGTCGAAGATGATGTCTTCGGGCGGGAAGTCGAGTTTCTCGGTAAGCAGCTTGTACGCGCGCGAGCAGATTTCCACCTTGCGTTCGCAGGTGTCCGCCTGGCCTTGTTCGTCGAATGCCATCACGACGACGGCGGCGCCGTATTCGAGCACTTTGCGTGCGTGTTCAAGGAAGAGTTCTTCACCTTCCTTCATCGAGATGGAATTGACCACACCCTTGCCTTGCAGGCAGCGCAGGCCGGCTTCGATCACGGTCCATTTGGAGGAGTCGACCATCACCGGGACGCGCGCGATGTCGGGTTCGGCGGCGATCAGGTTGAGGAAGCGCGTCATCGCGGCTTCCGAATCGATCAGGCCTTCGTCCATGTTGACGTCGATGATCTGCGCGCCGTTGGCGACTTGCTGACGCGCGACGTCGACGGCTTCTTCGTAGCGGTCTTCCTTGATCAGTTTCTTGAATTGCGCCGAGCCGGTGACGTTGGTGCGTTCACCGACGTTGACGAAGAGCAGGTCCGGCGTGATGACCAGCGGCTCAAGGCCGGAGAGGCGGGTGTGGCGAGTGGTGTTCATCCTTAGCTCAAGCTGCCTCTTTCTGCCCGGTCGGCAGCGCACGCGGCGCATGCTTGCTGACTGCTTCGGCAATCGCCTTGATGTGTGCCGGCGTGGTGCCGCAACAGCCGCCAACCATGTTGAGCAACCCATCGCGCGCAAAACCATCGATCACGGCGGCCATCTGCGCCGGCGTTTCGTCGTATTCGCCAAACGCATTCGGCAAGCCCGCGTTCGGATGGGTGCTGACGTAGCAATCGGCCGTGTTGGCCAGTGTCTGGATGTGCGGACGCAGATCGGCCGCGCCGAGCGCACAGTTCAAGCCGACCGACAGTGGACGGATGTGCTTGACCGAGTAATAGAACGCCTCGGCAGTCTGGCCGGACAGCGTGCGGCCGGAGCGGTCGGTGATGGTGCCGGAAATCATCACCGGTACGCGGCTGCCGCGGCTGCGGAACAGTTCGCTCAGCGCGAACAGTGCAGCCTTGGCGTTGAGCGTGTCGAAGATGGTTTCCACCATGATCATGTCGGCGCCGCCGTCGAGCAGGCCGCTGGCCGCTTCGGTGTAGTTGTCGACCAGTTCTTCGAAGGTGACGTTGCGAAAGCCGGGGTCGTTGACGTCAGGCGATAGCGACGCCGTGCGACTGGTGGGGCCGAGAATGCCGATGGCAAAGCGCGGCTTGGCCGGATTTTGGGCGGTGAATGCATCGCACGCAGCGCGCGCAAGTTTGGCGCCTTCACGATTCAATTCGTACGCCAGGTGTTGCAGGTGGTAATCGGCCTGGCTGATGCGCGTGGAGTTGAAGGTATTGGTTTCGACCAGATCGGCGCCGGCTTCGAGATACGCCTCGTGCACGCCGCGGATGATCTCCGGCTTGGTCAAGGTGAGCAGGTCGTTGTTGCCTTTGAGGTCGCACGCGCCGGGGTGATCGTGTGCATGCGCGTGCTCGCTGTCGCGGCCTTCGGCGAAGCGCTCGCCGCGAAAGCCGGTTTCATCCAGTTGATGACCTTGCAGCATGGTACCCATGCCGCCGTCGAGAATCAGGATGCGTTCGCGTAATGCGGCTTGGAGTGCGGCAACGCGATCGGGGTGGCGCCAGGGGAGGGTGCTCATGGTCGTGCTCCTGTGCGTATTGCCTCAACCTCGTCATGCCGGCGCAGGCCGGAATCCAGTCTAAATACGCTGTGCGAAGCACTCGAGATAGGTTTTGTGTCCTTCAGACGCGTGCGTGCACTGGATTCCGGCGTGCGCCGGAATGACGAGCGGGGTGTGAGGTGCGTGGTGGGATTCATGGCTTGCGTGCGAGCAGATTGATCACTTCGAAATGCGGCGCCTTGCGCTCGCGGCTGAGGCGGTTGCAGCTCAACACGTTAAGCTTGGCCTGCGTGGCCAGCTTGGTGAGCTCGCTTTCGGTAAAGCCAAGATTGCGGTGATCGAAAGGCTCCACCACTGCCCGATGGTCGTGCTTGCCCAGCGTGGCGGCCAGCAGCTTGCCGCCGGGACGCAGCACGCGCGCGGCTTCGGCCACCGCCTTGGCCGGGTGTTCGGAATAGGTAAGCGCATGCAGCATCAGCACCAGGTCGAAGCTGCCTGTTTCCAGCGTCAAGGCATGCATGTCGCCCTGGCGCACCTGGACGTTGCTGAAAGGCGTAAGCCTTTTGGCTGCCGCTTCCACCACGCGCTCGCTTGCATCCACGCATACGATCGAACGAGCGTGCGGCGCGAGCAGTTCGGCGGTGACGCCATCGCCGGAAGCGATGTCCAGCACGTCGCCGGTTTCCAGCAATTGCAGCAGTGCGCGGGTGAGCGTTTCCCACGTACGCCCCGGCGAATAATGGCGCTCCATGTCGCCGGCCACGGTGTCGGCCCAGCCGTGTGCGCTGGCGCGCTGGGCCAGCACGGCGGTCAGGCGTGCGGCGTCTTCGCGCAGCAGGGCATCGTCGATGCTTTCGCGCAGGGAGCGGACCAGCGCGTGCTGGCGCTCATCGCCCTCGCTGTTGGCGCGGTAGTAGGCCGAAACGCCAGCGCGGCGATCACGCACCAGCTCGGCTTCTTTCAGCTTGGCCAGGTGCGTGGAGACGCGTGGCTGGGCCAGGTGCAGCACGGCGGCCAGCTCGGCGACGGTCAGTTCTTCCCGCTCAAGCAGGGCCAGCAGCCGTACGCGAGTGGGATCCGCCAGCAGGCGCAACACGCTGGAGGCGGTGGCCAAGTCCATCGTGCATCCTTATATCGCGATAAAGAGATGGGTAAGGGTAGGCGTGATACGTCAGGCCGTCAAGGCGCGGAGCTGGAGCGGCTGCTGATAAACTAGTCATATGACTAGTTTGATGGAGACCGCCCATGCACACGTGGCCTGTACAAGATGCGAAAGCTCGTTTCAGCGAACTGCTGGATGCCTGCACTACGGAAGGCGCGCAACTGATTACCCGCCGAGGTGAGGAAACCGCTGTGTTGGTTCCCATTGGCGAATGGAAACGCTTGGTCGAGACCGCACGTCCTTCACTTAAGGCGTTGCTGCTTTCAGATGTGGGGCGTGTGGATTTCGAGCTTCCCAAACGCGGCGTGCGCCGTCGCCGCCCACCGATGTCCTAAGTAGGGATAGGCATGTTTCTACTGGATACCAATGTTGTTTCGGAGCTACGCAAGCCGCGCCCGCATGGGGCGGTCGTTGCCTGGATTGAAGGTGTTGCGGAGGCCGATCTGTACCTAAGCGCTGTCACACTGGGCGAAATACAGGCGGGTGTCGAGCTCACGCGCGAACAGGACGCCCATAAGGCTATGGTCATTGAGACGTGGCTTGAGCAAGTGGTTGCGACCTACAACGTGCTGCCTATGGATGTCACCACATTCCGCTGTTGGGCCAAGCTGATGCACCGACAGTCGGACACTGTGAATGAAGATGCCATGATCGCTGCTACGGCAGTCGTGCATAAGTTGACGGTTGTCACGCGCAACACGCGGGATTTTGAGCGCTTTCAAGTGCCGATACTTAATCCATTTTTGGGCTAACGGTAGCGCTCTGCTGCCCCGCAGCAAGGCCTGCCTACCCCGCACAGCTAAAATAAGCGGCTTTCCCCATCTCTTTTCCCCGGAGCCGCTCATGGATTTCCGTTTCACCGAAGACCAGTTGTCCATCCAATCCATCGCGCGCGATTTTGCGCAAAAGCGCATTGCGCCGGTGGCGGCCGAGCTGGATGCCAAGGGCGAGTTTCCACTGGACAACATCCGCGAGATGGGCCAGCTCGGCCTGATGGGTATCGAGGTACCGCATGAATATGGCGGTGCAGGGCTGGATCCGGTTGGCTATGTGCTGGCGATGATCGAGATTGCCGCGGCGGATGCGGCGACCTCCACCATCATGTCGGTGAACAACTCGCTGTTCTGCAACGGTATCCTCAAGCACGGCACGGAAGAGCAGAAGCAGAAGTACGTACGCGCGATCGCGCAGGGCGATGCGATCGGCGCGTACGCGCTGACCGAGCCGCAGTCGGGTTCGGATGCATCGGCCATGCACACGCGTGCGTCGAAGAATGCCAATGGCGATTGGGTGATCAACGGCAAGAAGAGCTGGATCACCTCCGGCCCGGTGGCGCGCTATATCGTGCTGTTCGCGATCACCACGCCGGGCATCGGTGCGAAGGGTGTGTCGGCCTTCATCATCGATACGCAGCGTCCTGGTTTTCATGCCGGCAAGACGGAACCGAAGCTCGGCATCCGCGCATCGGCGACCTGCGAAATCGAATTCAACGATTACGTGTGCTCGAAGGAAGACTTGCTCGGCGACGAAGGCAAGGGCTTTTCGATCGCGATGGGCGTGCTCGATGCAGGTCGCATCGGCATTGCATCGCAGGCGGTGGGTATCGCGCGCGCGGCGTATGAAGCCACCCTGCAATGGTCGCGCGATCGCAAGGCTTTCGGCCATCCGATCGGTACGTTCCAGATGACGCAGGCCAAGATCGCCGATATGAAGTGCAAGCTCGATGCGGCCACCTTGCTCACGCTGCGCGCGGCGTGGACGAAGGGCGAGGCGGAAAAGAACGGTGGACGTTTCGGTACTGAAGCATCGGTCGCCAAGCTGGTGGCTTCGGAAGCGGCGATGTGGATTACCCACCAGGCCGTGCAGATTCACGGCGGCATGGGTTATTCGAAGGAGATGCCGCTGGAGCGTTATTTCCGCGACGCGAAGATCACCGAGATCTACGAAGGTACCAGCGAGATCCAGCGGCTTGTCATTGCGCGCGCGGAAACTGGTCTCCGCTGACATCCGGGCATCATGGCTGACCATGCGCGGCATGCAATATGCCGCGCCTTTCTTTTTATAGAACCATTCGGACGGCGTCATGCCGTGCGTGTTGACGAATCGTTGACGCGCTTGCGTAGTACTTATGACGCAACCCTCCATTCGAGAGGGAAGGGGAAATCCGTATCACATCCTGCACGGCGTAAGACGCCGGCACCGTGCCGCGTACATGAAACGTGCGCGCGTATCGATCAACCTCAACTCTGGAGCCTTCCATGACTCATAACGTTGCCGTTATTGGTGTGAAACACGTGCGCAAGCTAGGCTTGCCGTTTGCGTTATCCCTGGCGGTGGTATCGCTGTCCGCGCAGGCCGGCACAGGTGGCTGGAAAGAGGTGCAGGCAAGCGCCGTGGCGCAAGCGCAGGCAGCCGTGCAGAACGTGGACCACAGCGCGCATGACGAGGCGTTGGCGAGCGCAGCGCATCAGGCGGTGTCGCTGGGCGATAGCGAAACGGTGTCGGTGACCGTGGCGCTCAACCTGCGCAACGAAGGTGCGCTGGACAGTTATCTGAAGGCGATCAACGATCCTAAAAGCTTGCTGTTCGGACAGTTTCTGAGCAGCGACCAGTTCGTGCAGCAATTCAGTCCCACGCAGGCGCAGGTGGATGCGGTGGTGGCGTATCTGAAGCAGGCGGGTTTCCAGAACGTGGAGGTCAGCGCCAATCGCTTGCTGGTCAATGCAACCGGACCGCACACGGCGGTGCAGAGCGCGTTCCGCACCCATCTGGTGCGCTTCAACCTGGACAACCGCAAGGTATTCGCGAATGACGCGTCGATTTCCGTGCCGTCCGAACTGGGCACGGTGGTGAAGTCGGTACTGGGTTTGGACAATCTGGCGCAGATTCACACTTACCACCACATCCTCGCGCCGGATGCGCGCCAGCCGGTGCAGACCAACGCGGTGTCCGGTTCGACCACGTCGCACAATCCCAAGGAGTTTCCCGCCATCTACAACGTAGGCAGCACGCCGACCGCTGCCAATACGTCCGTAGGCGTGATCAGCTGGGGCAGCGATGCGCAGTCGTTGACCGATCTGCAGACCTATGCGAGCAACAATGGCTTCACCGTGTCGGCTTCGGTGGTGAAGACCGGCGCCAGCGGCTCGACGTATCTCGACGACAGCAGCAATGGCGACGTCGAGTGGGACCTGGATACCCAGACCATTCTGGGCGTGAGCGGCGGCGTGAAGCAGATCCTGCTATATACCGCGCCGTACGACGGCGTGACTCATCCGACCATCGCCGATCTCACCAATGCGTACAACGGCGCGGTGACGGCGAACGTGGCCAAGGTGATCAACGTCTCGCTGGGTATCGACGAAGGCAGCACCACCGGCCAGTCGGCGGACGATGCGGTGTTCAAGCAGGCGGTGGCGCAAGGGCAGACGTTCTCCGTCGCATCGGGCGATGCGGGCGTGTATCAGTGGTCCACCGACAGCCTCGGCGGCGGCCCCGGTTACGTCGCCAATTCGCGCGGTACGGTAAAGATCAATCTTGCGCATTATTCGGTGAGCGAGCCGGCGACCTCGCCCTACGTGATCGCCGTGGGCGGCACCACGCTGTATACGAGCAGCGGTGCCTATGGTGGCGAAACGGTGTGGAACGAAGGGCTCGCCGCCATCAGCGCGCCGTTGGACAACAACAAGCGCCTGTGGGCGACCGGCGGCGGCGTGAGCGCGAATGAAGCCGCGCCTTCGTGGCAGGTGTCCGCGCTGGGCAGTTCCGTCACCCATCGCGAGCTGCCTGATCTTGCGTTCGACGCGGCTTCCGCTTCGGGTGCGCAGATTACCTACGCCGGATCGACCTACACGGTGGGCGGCACCAGCCTTGCCTCGCCGATCTTCGTGGGCATCTGGGCGCGCGTGCAGTCGGGCCTGGGCAATGCACTGGGTTTCCCCGCATCCAGCCTCTATGGCTACATCCCCAGCAATCCGACGCTGGTGAACGACGTGACCTCGGGCAACAACGGTTACAACGGCTATGGCTACAACGCGGCTGCCGGCTGGGACAACACCACCGGTTTCGGCAGCCTCAACATTGCCAACTTCTACAACTTCGTGAAGAACACCAGCAATTTTGCGCGGTGATGCGGGGCCGATGTCCGGGTTCTCGCAGGTTGGGGTGCGAACCCCAACATAAGGGTCAACCTGGCATGGCGATGTTGGGTTTGCACCCCAACCTACAAAAAAAGCCCCGGCGTGTGCCGGGGCTTTTTCTGTTTCATCATTCCCTCAATGCCCGCGATTCGGATCCGAATCGAAGGGCTACTTAGTGCTCATGGCGAGCCAGCTTATGCGTCGCCTCATCCATCTTGTCGCCCAGCATGCGGCGCACACTCACGTAGAACACCGGAATCAGCAGCAGGCCGAGGAAGGTGGCGAACAGCATGCCACCAATCACGCCGGTGCCGATTTCATGGCGGGAGTTGGCGCCAGCGCCGGTGGACGTCACCAGCGGCAGTACGCCGAGGATGAAGGCCATCGAGGTCATCAGGATCGGGCGCAGTCGCAGGCGGGCCGCGGTGACCACGGACTCGAACAGCGTCTTGCCCTCGGCTTGCTGTTCCACCGCGAATTCCACGATCAGGATCGCGTTCTTCGCGGCCAGGCCGATCACCGTCACCATGCCGATCTTGAAGTACATGTCGTTCGGGAAGCCGCGCAACATGGATGCCAGCACCATGCCCAGCAGGCCCAACGGCACCACCAGCAACACGGCCACCGGAATCGACCAGCTTTCATACAACGCTGACAAGCACAGGAACACGATGAAGATCGACAGGATCATCAGCAATGTCGCCGAGTTGCCCGCCAGCAATTCCTGATACGACTGGCCGGTCCAATCCGCACCGAAGCCATGCGGCAGATCGTTGTTCACGATGTCCTGCAAGGTCGACATGGCCTGGCCGCTGGAGTAGCCCTTGTTGGCATCGCCCACGATTTCGATGGCCGGATAGCCGTTGTAGCGCGTGAGCGAAGGCGAAGCCATGCTCCAGGTGGAATGCACCACGCTGGACAGCGGAATCATGTTGTACGGCCCGTACGGCGATGTGCTGGAACTGCTGCTCGATGAACTCGTCGAGCTGCCGGACGTGCTGCTGGTGCTCAGCGAGCTCGGCGTGTAGATGTGGCTGAGTGCATCCGTATCCATGCGATACGGCGCATCGGCCTGCACCATCACGCGCTTCACGCGGTCTTCGTAGATGAAGTTGTTGATGTAGACCGGCGCCAGCATCAGCTGGATCGCGGTGTACACGTCGCTCACCGACAAGCCCAGCGCACCGGCCTGCACGCGATCCACCGTGAGGTTGTACTGCGGCGCGTCCGGCAGGATGTTCGGGCGGGTGCCGAACAGCACCGGGCTCTTGGACGCCTTGCCCAGCAGCATGCCCATCGCCTGCGCCAGCTCGCCACGCGACTGGCCGCTGCGTGCCTGCAGGTACATGTCCAGGCCGCCGAACTGGCTGAGGCCGCGGATGGTCGGCAGGTTCACCACGAAGATCTGCGCGTCGTGGATGCCGTGCAGCACGCCGTTTGCCTTCAGGATGAAGTCATCCGCGGTGATCGAGCGCTCGCTCCAGTCCTTGAGCTTGATGAACACCATGCCGGCGTTTTCGCTGCGGCCGATGAAGCTGAAGCCGCTGATCTGGTACATGCCGACGTAGTCGTTCTTCAGCGGGCTCTTTTCGAGCGTGTCATGGACTTCCTTCATGACCTGCTCGGACCGCTCAAGCGACGCACCCGGCGGCAAGCCGACGATGGCCAGCGCGAAACCCTGGTCTTCGCTGGGCACGAAGCCGGTGGGCAGTCTGGTGTAGAGGAAGCCGGCCAGCATGGCGACCAGCACGAACACGATCATCCAGCGCGGCGCATGGCGGACGGCACTGCCGATGTGGCCCTGGTAGGTATGCGTGACGCGGTCGAAGATGTTGTTGAACGCGCGGTAGATGACGTTCTTCTTGTGCTCGTGCGTCGGCTTGAGGATGGTGGCGCACAGCGCCGGCGTGAATGACAGCGCGAGGAACGCGGAGAAGCCCATCGACACCGCGATGGTCAGCGCGAACTGCTTGTAGATCACGCCGGTGGCGCCCGGCTGCAGGGCGGACGGCACGAACACCGCCGCCAGCACCACGGTGATGGCCACCACCGCACCGGTGATCTGGCTCATCGCCTTGCGCGTGGCTTCCTTCGGCGGCAGGTTTTCCTCGGTCATGATGCGTTCGACGTTCTCGATCACCACGATCGCGTCGTCCACCACGATACCGATGGCCAGCACCATGCCGAACAAAGTGAGCTGATTGATGGTGAAGCCCATCGGCGCGAGGCCAATGAAGGTGCCGAGCAGGGCAACCGGAATCACCAGCGTGGGGATGACCGTGGCGCGGAAGTTCTGCAGGAAGATCAGCATCACGAAGAAGACGAGGATGATCGCCTCGATCAGCGTGTGCATCACTTCATTGATCGACACGCGCACGAACGGCGTGCTGTCGTACGGCGCGAACCAGGTGACGCCCTGCGGGAAATCCTTGGCCAGTTCGTCCATCTTCGAACGCACGGCTTCGGCGACCTGCAGCGCGTTCGCACCCGGCAGCAACTGCACGCCGAAACCGCCGACCGGCTGGCCGCTCCAGGTGGAGGCGAAGCCATAGGTTTGCGGACCGAGCTGGATGCGTGCGATGTCCTTCAGGCGCACCGTGGTGCCGTCGGGATTGGCGCGCAGGATGATGTTGCCGAACTGCTCGGGCGTGGAGAACAGGCCTTCAGCCGAGACGGTGGCGGTGAAGCTCTGGCCGTCGGGCGCGGGATCGGAACCCAGCGAACCGGCCGCGAACTGCACGTTCTGGGCGGAGATCGCGCTTTCCACCTGGGAGGCGGAGAGGCCGTAGCCCTGCATCTTGTCCGGATTCAGCCACACGCGCATGCCGTACTCGGAGCCCACCTGGAAGGTGCTGCCCACGCCGGGAATACGACCGATCGTGTTGATGACTTGCGAACCGACGATGTCGCTGAGGCGGCCGCTATCGACCTCGGGATTGTTGGAGATCAGGCCCACGAACATCAGGAAGTCCGGGTTGGCCTTGGCCACCACCACGCCCTGCTGCGTCACCGCGGCCGGCAACTGCGGCTGTGCCAGCGACACCTTGTTCTGCACCTGCACCTGCGCGATGTCAGGGTCGGTACCGGTGGCAAAGCTTAGCGTGATGGTGGACGTGCCGTTCGAGTTCGAGGCCGAACTGAAGTACAGCAGGTTGTCCACGCCGGTGAGTTGCTGCTCGATCACCTTGGTGACCGTGTCTTCCATGGTCTGCGCACTGGCACCCGGGAAGGTGGCGGTGACCGTGACCTGCGGTGGCGCGATGTTGGGGTAGGACTCCACACCCATGCCCAGCACCGAAATGATGCCGACCAGGGTGATCAGAATGGCGACCACCCACGCGAAAATAGGGCGGTCGATAAAGAAACTCGGCATCCGTGTTCTCCTTACTGATGACCGGCGGGCGCGGGACCTTGGCCGGCGGGAGCCTGGTCAGGCTTCCACGGGGTGGCCTTGGCGGGTGCACCCGGTTTGACGCCCTGGATGCCCGACACGATCACCTGATCACCGGCAGCAAGGCCGCTGGTGACGATCCAGTCGTGGCCGAGCATGGTGTCGGCCGACACGCGCTTCTGCGCGACGTTGCCGTCCTGGCCAACCACCAGGGCATAGGCACCGACGGGGTCGCGCTGGATGCCGGCCTGCGGAATCAGGAACACCTTGTTCAGCTCACCCATGTTGGCGGTGAGGGTGACGTACATGCCTGGTAACACACGGCGGTTGGGATTGGGCACCACGGCACGCAGGTTGATCGCACCGGTCGTCGGATTGACCGACGTATCCGAGAAATCCAGGGTGCCTTGCTTGTCGTATTTGACGCCGCTGGGCAGGGTGATCTGCACCGTGGTCTTGTCCGGATCGGCAAGCTGCACGTTGCCATTGGACTGGGCGTGGCGCAGCGTCTCGAGATCGGCGGCGCTCATGGTGAAGTTGACGTACAGCGGATCGAGTTGGTCCACCGTGGTCAGCAGAGTCGCATTGGCACCCGCATCGGTCGTGCTGTTGCCGACGATGGCGCCTTCCGTCACCTGCTGCTCGCCAGCGCGGCCATCGATCGGCGCGGTCACGTTGGTGTAGCCCAGATTGATGCGCGCGGTCTGTACGTTCGCTTCGGCCTGCTTCACGGCAGCCTGTGCGGAACGCTCGTTGGCTTCGTCGGTATCCAGTTGCTGGCGCGAGATATAGCCTTGTGGCACCAACTGGCGGTCGCGGTTGGCGATCACATGTGCATTGGTATAGCTGGCCTGGGAGGAAGCCAGCGCGGCTTCGGCATTGGCCAGTGCGGCCTTGTAAGGCACCGGATCGATCTGGAACAGGGGCTGGCCCTGCTTTACATCCGTGCCTTCGGTATAGACGCGCTTGAGCAGCACGCCCGATACGCGTGCACGCACGTCGGCGCTGCGGAAGGCGGACAGGCGTCCTACCAGGTCTTTGGTCAGCGGCACGTTCTGCGGCTGGGCATCGATCACCCCCACCGTCGGCGGCGGCATCTTGGGTGGACCTTGTTCCTTGC
>NZ_DATEJY010000065.1:0-79178 GCF_035277725.1 Dyella sp.
ATTGCATCCCGGCCTACGAGGGGCCCGCACCGGCAGCACTTGAGCCGCGCGCCGCATGCCGCGAAAGTAGCGGCCATGAACATCGAACTCCGCCACCTGCGTTACTTCGTCGCCGTCGCCGACACGCTGCATTTCGGCAAGGCAGCCGAACGGCTGGGCATGTCGCAACCGCCGCTCAGCCAGCAGATTCGCCAGCTTGAAGACGCCGTCGGCGCCCGGCTGCTGACGCGCACCAACCGGCGCGTGGCGCTCACCGAACCGGGACGCGTGTTGCTGCAGGAAGCGCGCGAGATCCTGGCGCGCACCGATCGCGCCGTGGATCTGGTGCAGCGTGCGCAACGGGGTGAGCTAGGCGAACTGCGGATCGGCTTTACGCGCACGACGCCGCTTTCACAGGACATTCCCGGCGCCATCTTTGCGTTCCGCCAACGCTTCCCCGCCGTGCATCTGCAGTTGGAAGAAATGAACTCGCTGCAGCAGATCGATGCGTTGCTTGAACGACGCCTGCAAGTAGGCATTCTGCGTCCGGGTACGCTGCCAGAATCGCTGCTTTCCAAGCGGCTGTTCCGCGATCCCCTGGTGGCGGTATTGCGTTCGGATCATCCCGTGCTGAAACGCGTGGGCGCGCGCGGCAAGCTGTCGGTGAAAGCCTTGGCGGAAGAGCCGTTCGTGGTATTCGCACGCAATGCGGGCGCGGGCGTGCATGAACATGTCATGGCCTTGTGCCGTGGCGCAGGCTTTGCGCCACGCATTTCGCAAGAAGCACGCGAGGCATCCACCATCATCGGCTTGGTGGCCGCGGGTTTTGGCGTGGCCATTTTGCCGCAGTCGTGCGATCACATTCACGTGGAGGGTGTCAGCTACGTGCCGTTGGCGGAAACAAACGCCATGTCGGAAATCCACGTGGTATATCGCGAAGACGAACGCTCGCCATTGGTGCCACGCTTTGTGCAATTGCTGACGGCGGCGAAGGGCTAACGTAACCCACCGCCGTCATTCCCGCGAAAGCGGGAATCCATTTTGCCTTTCGCATCAGATGGCGGCTTGCTGATGCTGGGATTGTCATCCCAGCCTACGCGTCTACGGCATGGCGCCCTTGCTCATCGGCGTAGGCGGTGTAACGAGTTGTGGCAAAGGCGGCAGGCGATACAGCCGCAACGCGATCAGCAAACCGATCAACACCAGCGCGCCGACAAACAACGCGACGCCTAGCCAATGATCCGCGGCGTAGAACAAACCACCGCTCCACCCCGCCACGCTGGAGCCCATGTAATAGCTGAAAAGATACATCGACGACGCCTGTGCCTTCGCCGCACCACCACGCCGACCGACCCAGCTGCTGACAATGGAATGTCCGCCAAAGAAACCGAAGGTGATCGCCGTGATGCCAAGCATGATCAGCCACAGCGACGCGGTCATCGTGCATGCCACACCCAGCAGCATCAGCGCGAACGCTGTCCACAGCACTTTGCGCCGGCCCAGCTTGCCCGCCAGGTGCCCCATCCAGGCCGAGCTGAAGGTACCGACCAGATAAATACCGAAGATCAAGCCGACCACTGTCTGGCTCAAGTTGAACGGTGGTGCCATCAAGCGATAACCCAGATAGTTGTAGACCGTGACGAAGGCACCAAGCAGCAGAAAGCCTTCCAGGAACAACCATGGCAAACCCGGATCGCGAAAGATGCCGGCAAAGCGTGCAAACAACGCACGCCACTGCAAGGCTTGCGGACGGAAGTGGCGCGACGGCGGCAAGGCTTTCCAGAACACCAGGCCGGAGGTCAACCCAATCACGCCTACCACGCCAACACCGACGCGCCAACCGGCCACATCGGCCACGACGCCTGCAATCAAACGTCCGCTCATCCCGCCGATCGCGCTGCCGCTGATGTATAAGCCCATGCCGAGGCCGATCGATTCGGCGTGCATTTCTTCGGTGAGATAGGTCATCGCCACCGCCGGCAAACCGCTGAGCGTGATGCCGAGCAATGTCCGCAACGTAAGCAGCGCGTACCAGTTCGGCATCAAGGCGGTGAGCAGCACCAGCACGGCGGATGACAGCAGCGACGCTACCATCACCGACTTGCGCCCCAACGCATCGGAAATGCCGCCCGCGAACAGCATGGCAAAGGCCAGCACGCCTGTCGTCAACGACAGCGACAAGGCGCTGGTGGCTGCACTGATGCCGTAGTGCTGGCTGAATTGCGGCATGAGCGGTTGCACGCAATAAAGCAGGCCGAAGGTGGCCAGGCCCGCGGCGAATAGCGCGAGATTGGTGCGCCTGAAGGCTGGAGTGCCGCGGTGGATGAGGCTGTCGGTGGCGTGCATAGCGGCGCTTGGGCTCCCTCATCGTCATTCCGGCGAAAGCCGGAATCCAGTGCGAATACATCGTGCGAAGCACACAAAACCTTTATGTCGAGCGCTTCGTACGAAATGTTTGGACTGGATTCCGGCTTTCGCCGGAATGACGAGCGAAGTGTGTTGGGCGTTTTGAGGTAAGCCAAGCATAGATTTCCACGCATGGAAGGTCGATAACACCCCACGTCCGGCTCGATAGCCGGCACGTATCAATCCGCCAGCATTGCCGTCGACAACGCCTCACGCACGATGCCGAGCACTTGCGCAGGCGCTTCCAGATTGGCGTGATGCCCTGCCCCATGCACCACATACATGCGCGCCTGCGGCAAGCCTTGCAGCAATTCCTTCGCCAGTTGATGCACTTCGATCTGGTCTTCGCTGCCGACGATCAGCACGGTCGGTATGTCGATCTCGTGCAGGCGTTCGAGTGCGCTGGGCGCGGGTGTGCGTTGATCCTGCGCCGCGCGTGTCCAGTAGCTCATTTCACGCTTGAATAATGCCGTGGTCATTGCCTCGGTGTGCCGGCGGGCGGACGGGTCCACTTCGTTGACGGCACGGCGCGGACCATCGGTGAAGGCACGCAGCGAGCTGTCGATCAGGCCGTTGACGTCGAAGGTGCCAAGCGCCTGCAGAAAAGCGCGTGCTGCCGGCGTGCTGTCGGCGAAGCGACCCCAATAACCTGCTCCGACGAAGACCAGCGAGCTGACGCGTTGTGGATGGGCCAGTGCGAAATCCAGCGCCGTGGCAGCGCCACCGGAGCACGCGAGCAAGGCAGTGCGCTGCACGCCGCATGCATCGAGCACAGCGGCCAGATCGTCGTGATGCGCGTAGCTGCCGGGCTCGATGCTGGAGCGGCCAAAGCCGCGCGCGTCGTAACGCAGTACGCGATGCGTGGCGGCCAGTGCGGCGAATTCGTGATCCCATTGCCGGCGATCGACCAGGAAGCCGTGCAGCATGGTGACGGTGTCACCTTCGCCGGCTTGTTCGGCGTAAAGGTGGGCGTGGGGAACGTCGATGGTGTGGCTGGTGATGTTGGTCATGGCTTTTTTATCCTGCCGAGTAATCACTCCCTCGTCCGGGCCTCAAAAGTAACTTGGTTCCGTCACCCCAGCGAAAGCTGGTGTCCAGTGACTTTGCTTCGACATCAAGGCACTGGATTGACCAGCTTCGCTGTTGTGAAGCGCCTCAGCTTCCGCTGGAATGACGGCACAGGCGAGGCCCGAGAGGAGATAACTGAAGATCAACTCGCCTTGATCTCCCGCGCTTCCAGCTTCGGCACGAACACCGGTTGCGCATACCCCGCGGGCTTGTCGCCCACCGCCACACCGCCATGAATTCGCGTCTGCTGGATATCGGCAAACATGTAATACGGGAACGGTTTTTCCGGCGCGCTTACCGCATCGAGACGCGCGCGCAATTCCGTCGGCAACTGGAAGGAAAGCGCAGACAGATTCGCATCGAGCTGTTCCATTTTGGTGGCACCGATAATCACCGAAGCAATGCCCGGCTGCGTGGCCACCCAGTTCAAGGCGACGGCCGCCATGCTTTGGCCGGCTTCCTTCGCCACCTGTTCCAGCTCCGCAACGATTTTCCAGTTGCGTTCGGTAAAACGCTCAAATCCGGGCGCGCTGCTGACTTTTGCCAGCCGTCCATCGCCTTCGCCGCCTTGCTGGCTCGGCTTGTATTTGCCCGACAGCATGCCCATTGCCATCGGGCTCCACGCGGTAATGCCCATGCCAAGGTTTTGTCCCAGCGGTACGTACTCGTGCTCGATATGACGCTCGGCCAGGGAGTATTCGAGCTGCATGTTGACCAGCGGCGTCAGTGCATGCAGTTCGGCAAACGTCTGCGCGCGGGCGGCATACCAGGCTGGGATATCGGAAAGCCCGGCGTAGCGGATCTTGCCTGCACGCACCAGGTCGTCCAGCGTGCGCACCACTTCTTCGGCCGGCGTGATGCGATCCCAGGTGTGCAGCAGGTACAGGTCGATGTAGTCAGTGCGCAGGCGGCGCAGCGAACTTTCCACCGCGCGCATGATGTTCTTGCGGCCGTTGCCGCCGGCATTCGGGTTGCCGGGCTGCGCGTTGTAGGTGAACTTGGTGGCGAGCACCACGCGATCGCGCGTGCCGCTTTCCTCGATGAACTTGCCCAGCATGCTTTCGCTGGTGCCTTCGGTGTACAGGTCGGCGGTGTCGATGAAATTGCCGCCGGCGTCCAGGTAACGGTCGAACATGGCGCGGGCGGTGTGCTCGGCGGTGCCCCAGCCCCAATCATCGCCGAAGGTCATGGCACCAAGGGCTAGGCGGCTGACGCGCAGGCCGGAACGTCCAAGCGTGAAATAGTGATCGAGCGACATGGCGAAACTCCCGTGGTTGACGGAGCGCAGTGTGCGCTGCGCGATCCTGATGAAAAACCACGGCCGGCTTGATGCATTATTTAGCCAAACTAACAAATGGAGCTAAGCCATGCGTGACCACTACGCCCTGCGCGCGTTCCGCGCCGTCGCCGAATGCGGCAGCTTCACCCGCGCGGCGGCGGCGCTGGACGTGACGCCTTCGGCCCTGAGCCAGACTGTGCAGCAACTCGAGCATCAGCTCGGCACGCGACTGCTTCAGCGCACCACGCGACGCGTGGGGCTTACGGAAGCCGGTCAGGAAATGCTTCAACGCATTGGGCCCGCACTCAACGAACTGGACTTGACGTTGGATGCCATCCGCCAACACGGCGACCGCCCGCGCGGCACCATCCGCCTGACCGTCGCGGGCGTGGTATCGCGCGCTGTCATCGAGCCCATCCTCGGCGAATTCATGGCGCGCTGGCCGGATGTGCAGTTGGATATCCGCGTGGAAGACGGCCTTACGGATCTGGTGGCCGAAGGCCTGGATGCAGGCATTCGCCTCGGCGAAAGCCTTCAGCGCGACATGGTGGCAGTGCCCATTGGCGGAGCCATGCGCGCGGTGGTGGCGGGATCACCGGATTACTTCAAGCGCTACGGTTACCCGAAGGAACCGAAGGATCTGCAGAAACACAACTGCATCAAGCATCGCCTTCCCAGCAGCGGAGCGATTTATCGCTGGGAATTCGCGCATCGCAGCGGTGCGCAGAAGGGTCGCTGGTTCGAAATCGCCGTCGACGGGAGCCTCACCGTCAACGATGTTCCGTTGTCGCTGCGCGCGGCCGTTGATGGCATCGGCCTGGTTTACCTGCTGGAAATATCCACGCGCGCCGCCCTTGCCGATGGACGGCTGGAAAGCGTGCTCGAGCCGTGGTTGCCGCCGTTCGACGGCATGTATCTGTATTACCCGAGCCGCTTCCAGGTTCCCCCGAAGCTGCGCGTGTTCATCGACTTCATTCGCGAATGGGGCACGCGCGAATTGAACACGTCGCAGCCACGTACTCAGCGATAACGCCAATAGCCGCCGACCCACACGTGCCCCGCGCCCCAGTAACCGGGCACCCATACCCGCGCCGGACGTGGCGCCACCACGATGCAGCCGGTTTGCACCATGACACCACCGAACACGGCCAGCGCGATCAACAGCTTGGGAAGGTAACGACGCATGATGTTCTCCCGATGGAGTGTTGGAAACTCATGGCGGGAAACGCGGGGGAAAAAGCTGGCGATGACGCCGGTTAGCTGAACTGATGCCGATGGTTAAGGCGTAACTTTTTGCAGGAGCGTCGCTGGAAAGCTTGCTTTCCCCGCGGCGCGGCACGTCAGGGGGTTAGGCTGGGATGGAATCCCAGCATCGGAATCCCGCCAGAGCGCTGGGATTTCATCCCAGCCTACGCGTAACCCAAGTTACGTCGCCAAATCGGAAAAGCTGCGCACTCTTTCGCACCCCAGCTGTCACGCGATGAGCTATAACCGCCGGTGATGACAGGCGGGGGAATCATGCCGTTGCGCAGTCTTGCATGGAGGTTGGCCCTCTGGGTGCTGGCCGGTGCGACGCTCGTGTTCGTGGCGAGCGGCTATGCGCTGTTCCGCATGGTGGGGCATCCGTTGCTGGAGCAGGCGCAGCGGGAAGCCGGTGCCCTGGCGAGCCAGGGCAGCAGCCTTGTCCAGGAGCGCCTGGACGACATCACCAACACCAGCCGCGTGCTCGCCTCGGTGATCGGCCCACGCCCCTTGGATGCGGCGCCGCTGATCCACGATGCTCTGGCAGGCAACGCGGATATTGCCAGCCTGGCGGCCGCGTTCGTGCCCGCGAGCACGGCGGCACAAGAGGCCGGGCAATCACCCTTTGTGAGCCGGCAGAGCGATGGCACGCTTGCGCAACGCGATCTTTTCAAAGACCCGCAGCCTTACTGGACCGCCGCATGGTTCCAGCAAGGTGTGGCTTGTACCCAAGGATGCTGGCATCCGGTGTTCTGGTCGCAATCGCGGCATCGGCTGCTGGTGAGTTACTCGGCACCCATGCTGGTCGACGGCAAGATTATCGGCGTGATCAATGCGGATATCACGCTGGACTGGCTGCAAGGCGTGCTGTCGTCGATGCATCTGCCGGTAGGCACACATGCCTTCGTGATCGACCAGCAAGGCAGCTATCTGGCGAATGATGCGATCGACCAGGTCGGCCACAAGGCGGACGCTGCTTTGCTCAATCAGCTGAGCGCGCCAGCGAGCGAACATCGCCTGACGCTGCAAGGTGAACGTACGTGGATTTATGACCAGCCGATCCAAGGCACCCATTGGAAACTCGTCGTAGCCGTGCCCGAAGCGCTTATCTATGCGCAGGTGCGCCATGCGTTCATGTCGGTGCTGGTGCTTGGTGCGCTGACGTTATTGCTGCTGGGCTTGATCGTGATGATCACCATCCGCCGCACGCTCATGCCGCTGGGTGTGCTTGCCGAGCGTGCGGAACTGGTCGCTCGCGGCGCACTGGATTTTGCGCTGCCGCGCATACGCCATTGCGATGAAATCGGCCGGCTTACGCACGCCTTCGACAGGATGCGGCTTGAACTGGCCACGCATCTGGAGGAACTGACGCGCGTTGCACAGGAACAGGCCCGGCTCGCCAGCGAACTGGACATTGCACAGCAGATCCAGACAGCGTTATTGCCCGGCCCGCATTATCTGGATGCGCGTTGCCACAACTTCGAATTGTTTGCCGTGCTGAAACCAGCGCGCACGGTCGGTGGCGATCTGTACAGCTATTTCATGCTGCCCAATCAGCGCTTCTGCTTCATGGTGGGCGACGTCGCCGACAAAGGCATTCCCGCCGCGCTATTCATGGCGCGCACGATTACGCTCGCCAAGGCGATGGCATCGCGCGCGCAGTCGCCGCAACAGCTGTTGCAGCTCATCAACGAAGAGCTGTGCCGCAACAATGAGAGCTGCATGTTCGTCACCTTGCTGTGCGGCTTCCTGGATGTGGCAACGGGACAGATGACGCTTGCCAGCGCTGGACACGATCCACCCGCATTGTGGGGCAATCATGCGCCGCGCTGGCTGCCGGTGGTCTCGGGCCCTGCCCTGGGCCTGGATGAGGATGCCTCGTTTCCGGCCATGCGCATGCGCCTGAAACCGGGCGATACCCTGTTGGCATATACCGATGGCGTCACGGAAGCCGCCAACAAGGCGATGGAGCAATACGGCGGCGATCGGCTGCTGGCCAGGTTGGGACAGTTCCACGATGCAGGCGATGAGACCGGCCACGGCGACCCGGCCAAATTCCTGGTTGAGGATGTCGAGGCGTTCTCAACCGGCCACGGTCAGAGCGATGATATCGCCTTGCTTGCCTTGCGCTGGAATCACGCCGGACTGGACAAGGGGACACCGATGCTCGATCTGGTCTTTCCTGCTTCGTTGGAAAAGGTGTTCGAAACGCTCGACTTGTGCGAAGAGACTTTGCGCGAAGCCGGCCTGCGCAGCGATGTGCGTGCCGACGTGCGCCTGGTGCTGGAAGAGCTGATGGTGAACATGGTTCATCACGGCCACCGCACCGCGGGCGAAGGCATGATCGGCTTGCGCATGACGGTGGTGAAGGAAGCGGTGCTGGCGGAACTGAACCACAACGGCGCACCATTCGATCCGCTGCAATTGGAATCGCCCACACTCACCGGTGATCTCGCCGACCGCGACGACGACGGCGGCCTGGGCATTCATCTCGTGCGGGCGATGTCCAGCGAACTGAACTACACGCACGACGAAGACGGCAATCATCTGCAATTGCGTTTTGCCCATCCCACGGAGCACGGCCATGGCACTTAATCTACGCATCGATCCGCTCGGCCCTGAGCGGTCCACGCTTTATCTGGAAGGCCGCCTGGATGCCATGAGCTTCGGCGATTTCGACAAGGAGGCCGACAAGGTGTTGGAGCAAATGGCCGACGGCAGCACCCTGGTGCTCGATCTATCCGCACTTGATTACATCAGCAGCGCGGGCTTGCGCAGCATCGCCAAGGCCAGGAAAACCATGCGTGCACGTGATGGCCATACCTTGCTGGTGAATCCGCAGGTGCAGGTGCGCAAGGTGTTCGACATCGTCAAGGCAGTGCCGGTGAAAGAGATCTTCGAGAACGTGCGCGAGCTGGATGATTATCTGGATCGGATTCAGCGCAGGGTGTTGGATGGCGGGGATGAGGTGGAGTAGCCAGTGTGTGGCGCACGGCAAACACTACACCGTCATTCCGGCGAAGGCCGGAATGATGAGTTGAGGCGCGTAGGCTGGGATGAAATCCCAGCTTGCTTTCGCTTCCGGATGCTGGGATTTCATCCCAGCCTACGCGTTCCGGGCTCCAAATTACGCATTCTCTACGCCAACCGGCGCAACGTTTACTCGCTTTCTATGCCGCCTTTGCCACCATGCACGCCACGCCAATGTCCAGCAGGCTTGCAGCCGGAGGCCGCCACGCGAGGTAGCGGGCAGCAGCCTTCCGATGATCCGGCTCCGGCTGCAAACCTGCTGGACATCCGTGTTTTTAGGCGTCGGCAAGGCGCGTCACGGCCATGCGATAGCGCGCGGCGATGCGCGCTTCATCGCGATGCTCAGCATCGCGCACCGCCCACTTGCCACCCGCCATCACGTGACGCACCGGCGAGACATTGCCGGCGAACAGGAAACTATCCATCACCGAACGGCTATCGCGTGCGGCCAGCAAAGGCGATTCCTGATCCAGCACGATGAAATCCGCGCGCTGGCCTGCAACGATGGCGCCGATCGGCATATCCGCCGCCTGCGCACCACCTTTGAGCGCAGTTCTCCATAGCGTTTCACCCACGCTGTCGCCGGCATGGCGTGCCGCCACATTGCGATGGCGCGTGCTCAGGCGCTGGCCGTATTCGAGCCAGCGCAATTCCTCGACCGGCGATATGGAGATATGTGAATCCGAACCGACGCCAAGCACACCACCCGCCTCAAGATAACGTGCCAATGGAAACAGGCCGTCGCCCAGATTGGCCTCGGTCGTGGGACACAGGCCAGCAACGGCGCCGCTGCGCGCGAGCTGGGTGGTTTCTTTCTCGGTGAGATGGGTGGCATGCACCAGGCACCAGCGCTGATCCACCGATGCGTGATCGAGCAACCATTCCACCGGACGTGCACCGCGCGTGGCAAGACAGTCCTGCACTTCGCCGATCTGTTCAGCGATATGGATATGGATGGGTCCGTTTTTCAACGCATCGTGTTCGATCACGCCACGCCATGCCTGCTCCGGAATGGCGCGCAGCGAATGCAAGGCGACACCCACGCGCACATCATGACTTTCATGCTTGCGCAGATTGCCGAGCAGTTGCAGATAGCTCTCCACACTGTTGCCGAAACGACGCTGGCGTGGCGACAGCGCGCGGCCGTCGAAACCACCGCTCATGTAGAGCACGGGCAGCAGTGTGAGCGCGATCCCGGCTTCGCGCGCCGCCTCGATCAGGGCCAGCGACATCGCTTCCGGCTGTGCGTAGGGTTGTCCGTCGGGCTGGTGATGCAGGTAGTGGAATTCGCAGACCTGGGTATAGCCGGCCTTGAGCATTTCCACGTAAAGCTGCGCGGCAATCGCCTGCAAGGTATCGGGGTCGATGCGCTCGGCGAAGCCATACATGGTTTCGCGCCAGGTCCAGAAGGAATCGTCGCCGGGGCCGCGGCGTTCAGCCAGGCCGGCCATGGCGCGCTGGAAGGCATGCGAGTGCAAATTAGGCATGCCGGGCAGTACCCAACCATCGAGATACTCGGGTGATGCGCCGGTGGAGGCAACAATGCGCCCGGTACTGTCCACCCCGAAGGCGGTATCGGTTCGCCACTGGGTGTCGTGCCACAGGTGATGGGCTTCAAACTGGTAGACCGCGGGCGTATCGCTCATGAACAATCTCCGTATAGCCAGCCAAGTGTAACCGGCCATTCCGGCAATACTCGCATTCGCTTCACCTTCCCTAAGAAAGGATGAAAGCCATGGCTAAGAAAAATGAAAATGCGCCTATTCTCACCCTGCGCCAGGCCGTGCCAGGCGATGTACCGGCGCTGGTCGATCTCACCGCCCGCGTCTATACGCGCGAATGGGGCCACTCGGCGGAAATGCTGCGCTCCCAGCAGACACATTTTCCCGAAGGCCAGTTCGTGGTGGAGTACGAAAGCAACGTCGTCGGTTACTGCGGCACATTTCGCCTTGATGAGTCATTGGCACTGAAACCGCATACCTGGATGCAAATCACCGGCGGCGGCATGGCCTCGCGCCATAACCCGGACGGTAATTGGCTGTATGGCATGGAAGTGGTGGTGCATCCGGATTACCGCGGCATGCGCATCGGGCAACGCCTGTATCAGGCGCGCAAACGGCTATGCATGGATCTGAAACTGCGCGGCATCACTTTTGGCGGACGCATTCCGGGACTGGCGCGCAACATCCAGCGCTATGGCACGCCGGAGGCATATCTCCAAGCGGTGGTGGAGGGACGCCGCCGCGATCCGACGCTGAGTTTTCAGCTGGCCAATGATTTCGAGATCATCGGACTGTTGCGCGGTTACGTGCCTTCTGACCACGAATCGCTGGGTTACGCTGCACACTTGGTATGGCGCAACCCTGCCCTGCTCGATCAGCCCGACATACCCGCAGTGCCATCGCCGCGGCATCTGCCCGACGCGGTACGCGTGGCGACCGTGCAATATCTGCAACGGCGCATCAAGTCGTTCGAGGAATTCGCCACGCAAGTTGAATACTTCACCGATATCGCCGCGGATTACAGCGCGGATTTTGTGACGTTCCCGGAATTGATCACGCTGCAGTTGCTGTCGATCGAAAACGAAGAACTCTCGCCGGTGGAAACCATTCGCAAACTTAGCCATTACACGCCACAGGTGAAGGAGCTCTTCAGCCGTTTGGCGGTGCGTTACAACATCAACATCGTGGGTGGTTCGCATCCGACCGAACAGCCGAACGGCGATATCCACAACGTGTGCTACGTGTGCCTGCGCGACGGTTCGGTGCACGAGCGGGAGAAACTGCATCCCACGCCAAGCGAACGCAACGTATGGAATATTTCCGGCGGCGACAGCGCCGCGACGATTCCCACCGACTGCGGACCGATCGGCGTGATGATCTGCTACGACTCGGAATTCCCCGAAGTTGCGCGACACCTGGTGGACCAGGGCGCGCTGATGCTGTTCGTGCCGTTCTGTACCGACGTGCGCGAGGGCTACCTGCGCGTGCGTTATTGCGCGCAGGCGCGGGCGATCGAAAACCAGTGTTATGTGATTCTCTCGGGCAATGTCGGCAACCTGCCTGGGGTGAGCAATTTCGACATTCAATACGGACAGAGTTGCATTCTTACGCCCAGCGATTTTGTGTTTGCGCGTGACGGGGTGGCGGCGGATTCCACGCCGAATATCGAAACAGTGTTGTTCGCCGATCTGCGATTGGAGAGCCTGGCGCGGGCGCGCAATGCAGGCACGGTGCAGAACTTGAAAGATCGGCGGTATGACCTGTATGAGACGCGATGGTTGCGGCAGTCGCGATGATGCCCCGTAGGTTGGGGTGCGAACCCCAACATCACACAGCGCGGAGATGGCGATGTTGGGGTTTGCACTCCAACCTACGGGGAAACGGCGCGCGTCTGTCATAATCGGCCGATGTCAGGATCATCCCACCAAGCCTCCAATCCGCGGCTGCGCGCCGTGCTCGGTCACGAATTCTTCGCGCCCTACCAATGGAAACGCCGCATGGCGCTATGGAGCGGCGCCATCCTGGTTGCGCTTGCGTCCATTCTGTTCGCCAAGGCCAGCGACTGGGCGTACCGGCTGTTCGAGCAATTGCTGACGCACGGCGTCTGGATACCCTTGATTCTCACGCCGCTGATGTTCGGCCTGCTGTGCTGGGTTACCGAAGGGCGGCTGCGGGCGGCGCGCGGCAGCGGTATTCCGCAAGTGATTGCGACGATCCACGTGGACGAGGTTGGTTTCCGCGCAAAGATGCTGGCCTTGCCGATCGCGGTCAGCAAGATGGTGCTGACCTTGCTCGGCCTGGCCGTGGGTGCGTCCATCGGCCGTGAGGGGCCGACCGTGCACGTGGGTGCAGGATTGATGCACTGGCTGGGCCGGCGCTTTGGCTTCAACGATCCGACGGCGCTATCGCGCTTCATCCTTGCCGGCGGCGCCGCCGGTATCGCCGCGGCATTCAACACGCCACTGGCCGGCGTGGTATTCGCCATTGAGGAATTGGCCGGCACCTTCGAGCACCGCTTCAGCGGTTTGCTGCTGACCGCCGTATTCGTGGGCGGCGTGGTGTCATTGGGCATCCTTGGCAATTACGCCTACTTCGGCACGGTGCAGGCCAGCTTGCCGCTGGGGCATGCGTGGCTGGCGGTGCTTGAGTGCGGCATCGTGGGCGGCCTGGCGGGCGGCGTGTTTGCGCGATTGATTCTGCTGGGCCGACGCGGGCCGCTGGCAGTCATCGGCAAATTGCGCGAGCGCAATCCCGTGCTGTTTGCCGTCGGCTGCGGCCTCGCCTTGGCGGTGATCGGCGTGCTGTCGCACAGCACCGTGTATGGCACTGGCTATGCGCAGGCGCGCGCCTTTGTGCAGGGTGGCACTGACACGCCCGGCGAAGGCTTTGGCGTACTCAAGCTGCTGGCCAACGTGGTGTCGTATTGGGCGGGCATTCCGGGCGGCATCTTCTCGCCGGCGCTGGCGGTGGGCGCGGGGCTCGGTCACAACATCGCCTACTTCCTGCCGCACGCGCCGGAGGCCGCAGTGGTGTTGCTGGGCATGAGCGCTTACCTCGCGGGCGTCACTGGCGCACCGCTGACCTCGGCAGTGATCGCGATGGAACTCACCAACAACCAGGACATGGTGATTCCGATCATGGCAGTCTGCCTGCTGGCACGCGCTGCGTCTTCCATTTTTTCGCCCACGCCGGTCTACCGCGATTTCGCCGAGCGCATGATCCGGGATTTCGAGCAGCAGCAGGCGGAAAAGCAACTTGCTCCAACACCAGCCGAAGACATTGGCGCTACCAGCGCATACGGTGAGCCTACGGTGCGCGCGGAAACCGAAACGGAAGAATCCGACCGATGAACTGGGATCTGCTACTGACGCATGCCTCGCTGGCGACGTTCGTTGGCGAAGCCACTTACGGATTGCTGAGCGATGCCGCCGTGGCATGCCAGGATGGGCAGATCGTGTGGATCGGGCCAATGCGCGATCTGCCCGCCGCATCGGCAGCGACGGCGCGTGAGGTGCATGATGTCGGCGGCGCATTGGTCACGCCGGGATTGATCGACTGCCACACGCACCTGGTGTTCGGCGGCGACCGCGCGCAGGAATTCGATCTGCGCCTCAACGGCGCCACTTACGAAGAGATTGCACGCAGCGGTGGCGGCATCGTCTCCTCCGTGCGCGCTACGCGCAACGCCAGCGAAGACGAGCTGCTTGCGCAATCACTGTCGCGCGCACGCAGCTTGCTGGCCGATGGCGTCACCACGCTGGAAATCAAATCCGGCTATGGCCTGGAGCTGGATGCCGAGCGCCGCATGTTGCGCGTGGCGCGCCGTATCGGCGAGGAGCTTGGCATCCACGTGCAGACCAGCTTCCTCGGCTTGCACGCGCTGCCGCCCGAATACAAGGATCGACGCGACGAATACGTCGACCTGGTGTGCGATGACATGCTGCCGGCGCTGGCCAACGAAGGCCTGGTGGATGCGGTGGATGCGTTCTGCGAAGGCATCGGCTTCACGCGCGCCGAAACGCAACGCATGTTCGAGCATGCACGGCAGCTTGGCTTGCGCGTGAAGCTGCATGCGGAGCAGTTATCCGATCTGGATGGTGCTGCCTTGGTAGCCGAATTCGGCGGCTTGTCGGCCGATCATCTCGAATACCTCAGCGATGCAGGCATTCAAGCGATGGCGCGCGCGGGCAGCGTGGCCGTGCTGCTGCCGGGTGCGTTCTATGCGTTGCGCGAAACCAAGCTGCCGCCCGTCGCAAGCCTGCGCTCGCATGGCGTCCCCATCGCCATCGCCACCGACTGCAACCCCGGCACCTCTCCCCTGCTCTCGCTGCGCCTTGCGGCGAACATGGCCTGTACGTTGTTCCGCTTGACGCCGGAGGAAGCCCTGCGCGGTATCACGGTCAACGCAGCGCGTGCGCTGGGGTTGCATGATCGCGGCATGTTGGCGGTCGGCAAGCGTGCCGATCTGGTGGTGTGGAATGCGACGCAGCCGGCGGAGCTTTGCTATTGGATTGGCGGCAGGCTGGTGCGGCAGGTTTGGATCGGGGGCGTTGCAGCACCCTTCTAGGGAGATTTTGTTCGCAACACAAATGGGCTGCCGAGCTGCGCACTGACCCATGCGGCTAAGCCTAGTCGTAATGAAACCTGCATTGCGAAATCTGGATAACGGTGATGCTTTCCCGAGTATCTTTGCCTGGCGGCCTTGGCATGTCGAACAGGCGATAGACCAGGCGATGTTCTTGATCGATCCTGCGTGACCACCAGCCTTTGTAGCTGCCTTTGAGTGGTTCGGGCTTGCCGAGGCCCGTCCAGGGTTCACGCCGGATAATTTCGATCAAGCGAGTGATGACGTCGACCTTTTTCGGGTCGTTGCTCTGCCAATACAGGTAATCCTCCCAGGCATGGCCACTCCACCAAAGGTCGTCCCTGTCCCTGTGCACTGCCATTTACGATTTATCCCCTGGAACGGCGCGGCTTGGCTGCGGCCTTGGTCGGCCCTTTTCGAGTTTTCGAAACCCGGCTGGCCGGCTTGGTCCTGATCACACCCGAATCGTAAATGGGGGCCTGAGGTTCCAGAATTCGCGCCCCTTGGGGGAGCACCCTGTCTGCTTCATCCATCGCCGCATGCAGGCGTTCTGCATTCGCTCTTGAGCCGAACAGGTACAGCGTTTCTTGCAACGCGTTGTAGTCGCTCAAGGACATCACTACTGCGTCCTCAGCGTCACGGCGCTTGATGAGCGCGATGGTGTGATCCGATGCCACGGTATCCAACACCGCTTTGAGATTACCCCGGGCGTCACTGAAATTGATGGTTCGCACGGGATTCACTCCAACTTGTACAAATTTAGGTACAAGTTTAGAACCACCCGGCTAGGTGATCAACTACGCGGATCAGGAGTCCGCACCCTGATGCCGGGCCTTCCCTCACTGAGCTACTCGGAAAACGGATTCAGCAACGGCACTCGCGTTTTCGCAAAATCAACGACGCTTCGGGTCACTACCGTCAAGTCATGCACCAGCGCTGTGGCCGCAATAAGCTTGTCCAACTCATGCTCGGGATGCGGTACACGAAGCCTTCCCCAGACTTGGCTGACATCGGCATCTATCGGTTCCCGCTATCATTGTTAGCACTCATAACCAGCCATAAAAAAACCCCCGATCAACGGGGGTTTTCCACATCAGCGAGCTAACTAACGCTCAGGCCGATTTTTTCTTCGGAGCGGCAGCAGCCTTCTTCACCGCGGCAGGCTTGGTCACCGCCGCACCGGCGCCAGCTACTGCCGGCTTCACGGAGTGCGCGCGGGTGTTGCCATAGCTGCTGCGGTAGGTCTTGCCGCGGCGGGTTTTGCGATCGCCCTTACCCATAGGAAACTCCTTGAATCGTAATGTGTTGATGGCTGGTCATCGTAGCAGCGGCGAGCCAAAGCGCAAGCAGCCTCGGACTACGGCTAATGATGATGCGAGTGGTGCTGCGGCTGGGCATTGCAGCCCGGGCTGCCGTCCGGGCAATCGCCCGGATCGATCTGTACGGTGGCATGGCGGATGCCGAAGCGCTCCAGCAAGATGCGATTGACCGCAGCCAGTACACGCGCGCCGGCATCGCGATCATGCAGTTCCAGATGCAACGTCGCCATGCGCGAACCGGAAGCGAGCTGCCATACGTGCAGATGATGCACGTCGCGGATGGATGCATCGGCACCGCGCAGCGCGGTTTCCACGTCGTGCGGGTCCATGCCTTCGGGCACGCCTTCCAACAGGATGTGCGTAGAACGCCGCAGCAACTGCCACGCGCTGTTCAAGATCAACAATGAGACCAGGATCGATAGCGCGGGATCCGCCCAGTTCCAGCCCAGCCAGCGCACCGCCAAGGCAGCCAGCACGGCACCGACCGAACCGAGCAGATCGCCCAGCACGTGCAAGCTGGCTGCGCCGATGTTGACGTCGTCGTGCGCGTGGTCATGCAGGCTGCGCAGCACGATCAGGTTTACCAGGAGACCAACGATCGCGACACCCAGCATGACGCCGGAAAGAATATGCACCGGCTTGAAGAAGCGCTCGATGGCTTCGTAGGCAATCAGCCCCACCAGCACGAACTGCGTCAGCGCATTGACGAAACCTGCCAGCACTTCCATGCGGCCATAACCATATGTACGCCGGGCATCGGCCGGGCGCCGCGCCATGCGTGCCGCAAACAAAGCAAGCATCAAGGCGGCCGAATCCACCAGCATGTGGCCGGCATCGGCGAGCAAGGCGAGCGATCCGGACCACCAGCCGCCCAACGCTTCGGCGAGCATCATGCCCGCGGTGAGTACAAAGGCGAACAGCAATTTGCGCTCGCGCCCGGCTACATCTGCGGCGTGCGCGTGGTGGTGATCATCATGGTCATGACGATCGTGAGTGTGGCTGTGCGCGTGATTCATGCCGTCATGCTAGAAAGCGGTGCGGCCGTTACACAATCACCGCGCCGGAATCGACTCAACCGTGCGCGCATTGCGCCCCATGCACGTGGCCATGAACGCGGTCGAAGCGAAGATTGAAGAAATGCGCGCAAGCGACCAGCAAGCCACCGCACGTCACCAGCACGCTATGCACGGCGATCGAATAGCTTTCCGCGAAGGTGACGCCAACCACCAGCAGCGCGAGCCCCGGCAACGCCAAGCGCAACGGCAGCGGACGATGATGGCGGCGATAGCCATTCACCAGGGCCACCAGCGCCAGTGCGCTGGCAAACAGTACAAAGCCGCGCTCGAAAGCGTGATCGGCGAGAAAGCTCAAGCCGAGCAGCGGCAGTATGGCTAAGACGAAAGGCAACGCGGCGCAATGGATGGCGCACAGAAACGACGCGGTGGCACCCACGCGATCGAGCAGGGCCCACCAGCGGTTTTTCTGTTGCGTTGGCGTGGGATCCATGGGACGACACCATGCGGCATGTCCGGCGGGGCACCGGAACTTTTGTTACGTTATAACATCCCTGGGCTATCCGCAAGGGACACCGGAGCTGTACATGGCCTGGAGGCTCAGGACTTGCGGCACTGCTTGCACACGCCATGCACTTCCAGCGTCTGCGCCTGGGGACGAAAACCGAACGCCTTGGCCTGCGCCTCGATCAACTCCGCCACGCGCTCATCGCACACTTCCTGCGCGCTGGAGCAGACGTCGCAGATCAAGAATGGCACCTGGTGTGCTTCGGCCGGGTGATGGCAGGAGACGAACGCATTGATCGATTCCAGCTTGTGGATGAAGCCGTTCTCAAGCAGGAAATCCAGTGCGCGATAAACGGTGGGCGGCGCCGCGTTGCCATGACGTTCACGCAGTTGATCGAGCAAGTCATACGCCTTCACCGGCTTGCCGGCCGCCGCGATCAGCTCCAGCACTTCCTTGCGCAGCGGCGTCAGGCGCAGGCCGCGCGCCTCGCTGGCATGCTCCACCGCCGCCACGAAATCCGCTGGACCTTCGTGATGGTGATGGATGTGATCTTTGCTGGACGTGCCGTTGCTCAATGGAATTCACCTCGGGGCGATCATACACCGCAGCTTAAGGCAACACTGACCAAGTATCGCCGTCGTCACCAGCCCTGTCTGTTCGCAGGGCACAGGGCCGTCGGCGAAGGCAGACTGGTTGTCTGTCGAGCTGGCGGACCTGCGGCATGCGGACAGACAGGGCTGGCCCAACAGGTGAAATTTAAAGTGATGGGTGATGTCTGGAAGGCCCGCAGGGTGCGCCGCGCGGCTTGGCAAGACGGCCAGTCTTCCCGGCGCCACGCGACACACCCTGCGGGCCTTCCAGACATCATAACGACGGCGATACTTGATCAGTGTTGCCTTAACGAGGCAACGGCGGGGGCTTGGCCGATCTGGGGGCGAGCAGCACGACAATCCAGCCGATCGGCCCGAGCACGAGCGCCCAGATCACACCGCTCAGCAGCTTGCCGCGCCACCAGCCGAGCAAGGCGCCGACGGCGACGAAGACAAGGTTCCACCAGAACAACGCGGCCCACGGGATCATCGTCATCAAGTTGATGAAGATGTGGATGAAGGCACCAGGGGCGTCCATGTCGACGCCCTGGGTGGCTTTGGCGAGTAGTTCTTCCATCGATGATGCGCTCAGGACCGTTCGTAAGTCGGGCGGAGCGAATGCGAACCCCGACATGGCATGTCCACGGATGGCGATGTTGGGGTTCGCATGCGCTCACCCCAACCTACAGTTAGGACTGGGCGAGCGCCACTGCGTCGTCGATCCGCTTGAGCGCCACGTCACGCCCCGCAAGATAGATGGTGTGATCGATCGACGGCGAGACCTGCGTACCCGTCATCGCGACGCGCAGCGGCTGGGCGATCTTGCCCATGCCCAGTTCCAGCTTGGCGGCAATTTGCTCGATCACCTGATGAATCGGCTCAGGCTTCCATTCGCAATGGACGAGCAGTTCGCGCGCAGCCTGCAACACCTGCACGACGCTGTCGTTCTTCAAATGCTTGGCGACCGCCTTGTCGTCCCACTCGGTGATCGGGCCGTACCAGATCTTCGCGCGCTCGGCCATGTCCTTGAAGGTCTGCACGCGATCGCGCAAGGCAACGATCACATCGGCCGGTGCGGGGCCTTTGCTGGTGTCGATGCCGGCACGCTCCAGATGCCATTCGAATTCCGACACCAGCGTCTGCGGATCATCCGTCTTCAGGTAATGCTGGTTTAGCCATAGCAGTTTTTCAGTATCGAAACGCGATGCGGCCTTGTTGACGTCAGCGACGTCGAACAGCCTGATCATTTCCTCGCGCGAGAAGATTTCCTGATCGCCGTGCGACCAACCGAGGCGAACCAGATAGTTGAGAATCGCGTGCGGCAGGAAGCCGTTTTCGCGGTATTCCATCACGCTGACCGAATTGGTGCGCTTGGAAAGCTTCTTGCCTTCCTTGTCCAGAATCATCGGCAGATGCGCGAACTCCGGCACCTTCGCGCCGAGCGCGTGATAGATGTTGATCTGGCGCGGGGTGTTGTTGACGTGGTCGTCGCCGCGGATCACCTCGGTGATGCCCATGTCGATATCGTCAACCACCACGGCAAAGTTGTAGGTAGGCCAGCCGTCGGAACGGAAGATCACCAGATCGTCCAGCTCGGTGTTGGACCATTCCACCCTGCCCTTCACCTTGTCCTCCCACACCACCGATCCTTCCAGCGGGTTCTTGAAGCGGATCACGCGGCTCGGATCGTCGCGATAGGGCTCGTTGCGGTCGCGGTAGTAGCCGTTGTAGCGCGGCTTCTCGCCACGCGCCATGGCGGCTTCGCGCATCGCTTCGATTTCTTCCTTGGTTTCGTAGGCGTAATAAGCCTTGCCGGCTGCCACCAGTTCGAGCGCCACCTGCTTGTAGCGCTCCAGGCGGTGCGTCTGGAAGATCGGCGCCTGGTCTGCGCTCAGATCCAGCCATTGCATGGCGTCGAGAATGGCCTGCACGGCCGCGTCCGTGGAGCGTTCGCGATCGGTATCCTCGATGCGCAGCAGGAATTCCCCGCCGCGACGGCGCGCTTCCAGCCAGCAATACAGCGCGGTGCGCGCTCCGCCGATATGCAGGAAGCCGGTGGGACTGGGGGCGAAGCGGGTGCGGACGGTCATTTTTTTGGAGATGCAGCGGATGGAACCGGAAATTTTAGCCGATCGCGATGCTTTACTCCCCTTCCTTCCGAGCCCGTAAGCGCCGAATCTCGGGTCATCCGTTTGCTTCATGCCCGTCGCTCCGGCGGAGGCCGGAGCCCAGCGTCTTTCGGCATTAACGTCGCTGGGCCCCGGCCTTCGCCGGGGCGACGGGCGTGGGGTGGCTCTGCTTACTTCACATGCACCGTAACCACCTTCGACACCACCGGCGGATCGAACGGAATGTGGTTGGCATCGCCAAGATCCAATTGCAGCGTGTGCGTGCCGGGCGGCAGCGTCAGTGTGGTTTCGGTCTGGCCTCCGCCGAAGTGCAGGTGCTGCTTGTCGTTCGGAATGGGCTGGCCGGCCGGCGGCAGTTCCTTCACATCCACCAGCAAGTGATGATGGCCGGTTTTGTCGCGGGCGACACCGGCAGGCGCCACGCCCATGCCCTTGAGTCCGAAGCGCACGGTGAACGTTTGCGGCACGGTGGCGCCATCCTGCGGCGAAATGATGTAGACCTCGGCGCCAGCCGGGGCTTTGGTGACAGGCAAAGCAGGAGCATCGGCAGCAAGGGCAGCACCGGCCACGGCGGTTAATGCGACAGCGAGCAGCAGACGTTTCATGTAGAACCTCCTATCCAGATATCCGTTCACGCAATCTAGCCGAGTTAAGGCCACCAGCACACGGTTTTCCTCATTCCGTCATACCCGTAACCGCCCTGTCACGTGAGCGCCATCCGTAAGAAATGACACAGGCGGATGCTATCGCCGTACAAGACGAGGATGCGCCATGCGTATCGGCATCATCAGCGAGACGTATCCGCCGGAGATCAACGGTGTCGCACTCACCGTGCATAGTCTGGCGACCGGTCTGGCCGCAAAGGGCCACGAGATCGATCTCATCCGTCCCCGTCAAACCGCCAGCCATACCGACGAACCGGGCATCCATGCGCTGGAAACGCGCGGCGCGGCGCTGCCCCGCTATCCGGGTTTGCGCTTCGGGTTGCCTGCCTATCGCACACTCCGCCAGCGCTGGACGCAACGCCGCCCCGATGCCATCTATGTCGCCACCGAAGGTCCGCTTGGCCGTTCTGCGGTAAAGACGGCAGTGCGCTTGGGTATTCCGGTCGCTACCGGTTTTCATACGCGCTTCGATGCCTACGCCAATCACTACGGCGTAGGTTTTCTGACGCCGGTGGTGCACCGCTACCTGCGTCGCTTTCACCAGCGCGCCAACGTCACGCTGGTGCCTACCGATGCGCTCGCGGCTGAACTCACGGCGATGGGCGTTGATCACGCGCGCCTGTTGCGGCGCGCGGTGGACACCAAGCTGTTCCATCCCTCCAAGCGCGATAACGCCTTGCGCGAAAGTTGGGGCGTGGATACGGATACGCCGGTTGTGCTGTATGTCGGCCGCATTGCGCCGGAAAAGAATCTCGACCTGGCGGTGGAAACATTCCGCGCGATGCAGCGCGTGGCGCCGAACGCGCGCTACGTATGGGTGGGCGATGGTCCGGCGCGCGCGGCGCTGCAGGCGGCGCATCCGGATTTCATCTTCGCCGGCATGAAGCGCGACGAAGCCTTGGCCGCGCATTACGCCAGTGCGGATCTGTTTCCGTTTCCGAGCCTCAGCGAAACCTTCGGCAATGTGATTCTGGAAGCGCTCGCCGCCGGTTTGCCGGTTGTCGCCTATGCCGAAGGCGCCGCACGCGAGCATCTGTTCGACGGCATCAATGGTTTCCGCATCGCTTCCGGTGACGCGGCTGCTTTTACGAAAGCTGCCGTGATGCTGGCTGGTGACGTAAACCTGATCCGCCATATGGGCCGCGCTGCGGTGGAGAGCGTGGAACGGCTCTCACCGGACGCGGTGATCCGCGAATTCGAAACCCTGCTGCGCGAACTGGTCGAGGAGAACATGCATGACCACCATGTCACCATCGCACCTGCCTGAGCCCGTCGCGCTGCCGCGGCATGCCTTCGACCGGCGCATGTGCATTGCCGCCAATCGCTGGGGAACGCGGCATACCGTCGGTTTGTTTTTCGGCATCATCAGCCGTCTCGGCGATGGTGTGTTCTGGTACTCGCTGATGGCAGCGCTGGCGCTGATCGACGGCTTGCGCGGCCTGGAAGCTGCCGCGCACATGGCGGCCACCGGCTTGGTGGCGTTGGGCTTGTATCGCGTACTGAAGCGCTGGACACGCCGCCCGCGTCCATTCCGCACTTGTCCCGGCGTGATCGCGCACGTGCCGCCGCTGGACGAATTCAGTTTCCCCTCTGGCCACACGCTGCAAGCAGTGGGTTTCACCATCGTGGCGCTGGCGTGGTATCCGCTGCTCGCACCGTTGTTGCTCACGTTCACGGCACTGGTCGCGGCATCGCGCGTGATTCTTGGCTTGCATTATCCAAGCGACGTGCTCGCCGCGATTTTCGTTGGCAGCGGTCTCGGCGCGCTGTCGCTGTGGCTGGTGCACAGCGCACCGCATCTGTTCGCCTGATCAATGTCTGCGCTGATCAATTGATCATCACGCTGTACTCACAACCTTTGCGCTCAACGACATAGCGCATCTATCCACAGGCTCTACCGGATACTTTCCACAACCGCTGTGGAAAAGTACGCGCACTTGCTGCGCAAAATTTCATCAGCGTGTGCCAAGTGCTTGATGGGAAAGATGCGTGCGCGGGTTGTCCACAGGCTTTTCAAGAAGGCGTCCACATTTGTTGTGGAAAAGTGCAACGCGCATTGCATGCACTTCGTAGGCTGGGATGAAATCCCAGCATGCTCGTAGATGGTGATGCTGGGTTGTCATCCCGGCCTACAAACGACAACGCCGCCCGAAGGCGGCGTTGCTCCATACACCATGCCACACACGTCAAGCCGCGCGCGGCACCTTGCGCAGGATGTTCAACACATCGGCCAGCTTGTCGCGCATTTGGCGGCGGTCGACAATCATGTCGATTGCACCGTGTTCCAGCAAAAATTCCGAACGCTGGAAACCTTCCGGCAAGGTCTCGCGCACGGTTTGCTCGATCACGCGCGGACCCGCAAAGCCGATCAGGGCTTTAGGCTCACCCACGTTGATGTCACCCAACATGCCAAGGCTGGCTGACACGCCACCAGTGGTCGGATGCGTCAACACACTGATGTACGGCACGCCAGCTTCGCGCAAACGCGCCAACGCGGCGGAGGTCTTGGCCATCTGCATTAGCGAGAACAGTGCCTCCTGCATGCGCGCACCGCCGGTGGCAGAGAAGCACACCAGCGCACTGCGTTCGCTTAAGGCACGCTCGGCGGCGCGCGTGAACTTCTCGCCCACCACGGAGCCCATCGAGCCGCCCATGTAGGAGAACTCGAAGGCCACCGCCATCATCGGATGCTCTTTGAGCTTGCCGCTCATCGCGATCAGCGCATCTTTCTCGCCGGTGGATTTCTGCGCGGCGACGATGCGGTCGCGGTACTTCTTGGAATCGCGGAACTTCAGCGGATCGTTGGGCTCCATGCTGGCCCAGAGTTCCTGCGCACTGCCTTCGTCAAGGAACGACAGCAGGCGTTCGCGTGCGCCGATCGCATGATGGTGGCCGCACTTGGGGCACACCATGAGATTGCGTTCCAGCTCCGGTTTGTACAGCACGGCGCCGCAGCCACCGCACTTCTCCCACACACCTTCGGGTACCTTGCCCTTGCCCTTGCCGGCGGCGGCGCCTTGCGTCCGCACGCGGGGTGTCATGATTTTTTGCAGCCAATTCATGGATTCCGCCTCAATCACCTAAAACTTCAAGCAGCATCCAATGCCGCGCGGATCGGGCGAAGGAAATCATCGATCGTTGCGGTGATCTCCGACGCCGTCTTCGCACCATCCAGGCGCTCCACCAATGCACTGCCGATCACGACGGCATCGGCGAACTCGCTGATGGCTTTTGCGCTCTGCGCATCCTTCACGCCGAACCCAACAGCGACCGGCGCTTTGGCACGTCGGCGGATATCTGCCACGCGTGCGGCGATGTCCTGCGTACTCAAGCGTCCCGCCCCCGTGATGCCGGCGAACGATACATAGTACAGGAAACCGTCGGCGGCCTCGCACAATTGCGCCATACGCTCGGGTGCGGTCGTAGGTGCGGCGAGCAGAATCTGCTTGAGTCCGGCGTTGCGCAACGGCGCCAGCACTGCGGCTTCTTCCAATGGGCAATCCACCAGCAACACGCCATCGACGCCCGCCTTGACGGCTTCGTCCGCGAAGCGCTGAAAGCCGCGGATTTCGACCGGATTGAGATAGCCCATCAGCACGATCGGCGTGTCCTGGTCGCGCTCGCGAAACGTCGTCACCCACGTGAGCACATCGGCCAGGCCCACGCCCTTGGCGATGGCGCGTTCGCTGGCGTGCTGGATTACCGGGCCATCGGCCATCGGATCGGAAAACGGTACGCCAAGCTCGATCACGTCGGCACCGGCATCGACCAGCGCGTGCATCAAGGCCACGGTGTGCTCCGGCGCGGGATCGCCGGCAGTGACGAACGGAATCAGTCCGGTGCGGCCGGCAGCTTTCAGTGCGGCGAAGCGTTGATCGATGCGGCTCATACCTGCACTCCTTCGCGTGCGGCAATCGTATGCACGTCTTTATCGCCTCGTCCGGAAAGGTTGCACAGCACGATGCCGTCCTTCGGCAACTCGCGTGCCAGCTTCAGGGCTTGCGCCACGGCGTGGCTGGATTCCAGTGCGGCAAGAATGCCTTCGGTGCGCGCCAGCAAGTGGAAAGCCTCCAGGGCTTCGTCGTCGGTTACGCCAACGTAGTCGGCGCGGCCACTGTCCTTGAGGAATGCATGCTCTGGACCCACGCCCGGGTAATCGAGCCCGGCCGAGACGGAATGCGTTTCGGTGATCTGGCCGTTGTCGTCGCACAGCACGTAAGTGCGATTACCGTGCAGCACACCGGGGCGTCCCGCCGCAAGTGACGCAGCATGATGTCCGGTAGCAATGCCCTCGCCTGCTGCTTCGGCGCCGACCATGCGCACACCGCTGTCGTTGAGGAACGCATGGAACAAACCGATCGCATTCGAACCGCCGCCCACGCATGCAGTAAGCACGTCCGGCAAACGGCCGTATTGCTCCAGCACCTGTGCGCGCGCTTCGCGCCCGACGATGGCGTTGAAATCGCGCACCATCATCGGATACGGATGCGGACCGGCCACGGTGCCAATGATGTAGAACGTATCGGCGACGTTGGTGACCCAGTCGCGCATCGCTTCGTTCAACGCATCTTTAAGCGTTTTCGATCCCGACGTGACCGGCACCACCTCGGCGCCGAGCAACTTCATGCGGTAAACGTTGATCTTCTGCCGCTCGATATCGACGGCGCCCATGTACACCACGCACTTGAGGCCGAAGCGTGCCGCGACCGTCGCAGTGGCCACACCGTGTTGGCCGGCGCCGGTTTCGGCGATCACGCGCGGCTTGCCCATGCGCTTGGCGACCAGGGCCTGGCCGATGGTGTTGTTGATCTTGTGCGCGCCGGTGTGGTTCAGGTCTTCGCGCTTGAGCAGGATGCGCGCGCCGCCGACGTGCTTGGACAGACGTTCGGCATGGTAGATCGGGCTGGGACGGCCGACGTAGTAGGTAAGGTCGCGATCCAGTTCGGCCAGGAACTCGGGGTCCTCGCGCAGTCGCAGGTAGGCCTCTGTGAGCTCGGCCAGCGGCGCCATCAGGGTCTCGGCCACGTATTGCCCGCCGAAATCGCCGAAGCGCCCGTGGGGATCGGGCCATTGGTGGAAATCCTGGATCATTGGTCAGAAATCCTATGGGAGACGGAGGCGCCGGATGGACGCCTTGGGGTAAGAAAAATAGCGCGATTGTGGTGTGCGAAAAAGCGATATGATCGCCGCCACCTGTTAGAAAAACTCACCGCACGTGCGCGACCTGCCCTCCCTCAACGCCTTGCGCGCCTTCGAGGCCACCGCCCGCCTGGGCAGCGTCGGCCGTGCGGCCGAGGAGTTGCACGTCACCCACGGCGCCATCAGCCGGCAGCTTCGCGTGCTGGAAGAAGCCCTGGACAAACCCCTGTTTGTTCGCCAGGGGCGCGGCGTGGCGCTCACGGCCATTGGCGAGGAACTGCGCGACCGCGTCAGCAGCGCATTCGAGCAACTGCGGGATGGCTGGGCCGATCTGCAGCGCGTCCGCAGCGATGCGCCCTTCGTGCTCGGCTGCGCAGGCAGCCTGCTCGCCCGCTGGGTGATTCCTCGTTTGGAACGGCTGGAACGCGACCTGCCGATGCTGCGGCTGCACCTGTCACCCGAAGAAGATCCGCTCGCCCCCAGGCATGCCGAACCCGATGCCGCACTGGCGGTGGCAGCACCCCCGTGGCCGGTCGGCTGGCAAGTGCACGTGCTGGCGCCGGAGCGCATCGGCCCCGTAGTCAGCCCCCGCCATGCAAGTCTCGAGCGCCTGCTGGAACAAGGCACGTCCGCGCTGAGCCACGAAGCCCTGCTGCACACTAGCTCACGTCCGCAAGCGTGGCCGGCCTGGGCGCGGGCGACCGGCATAGCGTTCGAGTCCCTGCATTACGGGCAGGGATTCACGCACCTGTTCTATCTGCTGGAGGCTGCCGTTGCCGGACTTGGCATCGCCATCGCGCCGGCGCAGCTGGTGCAGGACGATATCGATGCAGGGCGTTTGTTTGCGCCATGGGGATTCAAGCAAACGGATGCGAGCTGGATTCTGGCGACACCGGGACGCCGAAGTGATCGTCGGGTCGATGCGCTGGCAACGTGGATGCGCCATGCACTAAGCGCGTGACGTAGGCTGGGATGAAATCCCAGCATGATCATGCGTGGCGATGCTGGGGTTCGCACCCCAGCCTACGATTTCATCCCAGCGGTCATGCCGCGGCGCGAACCGCCGCGATGAACGCGCGCATCTTGCCGTGATCCTTGATGCCCGGCGCCGATTCGATGCCGCTGGATACATCTACCGCCCATGGTCGCGCCATACGGATCGCCGCAGCCACGTTTTCAGCTGTCAGACCACCAGCCAGCAAGAGCGGTTGTTTCAGATCGCGCGGCATCAGCGACCAGTCGAATAATTTGCCGCTACCGCCGGGTTCGCCAAGGCCATGGCCATCGAGCAGCAGACCGGCGGCATGCGGATGATCGCGCAGCTGATACAGCGCGGCGGCGCCCTCGCCCATCGCGATGGCCTTCAAGTACGGTTGACCGAATTGCCTGCACCATTCGTCGATCTCGTTGCCGTGGAACTGCAGCATCGAGGGACGCACGGTGTCGATGATTTCCTGCACGAAGTTTGCTTCGTCATCCATGCACAACGCCACGGTGGTGACGAACGGCGGCATCGCCTCGACGATGGCGCGCGCCTGCTGCATCGATACCTGCCGCTTGCTATGCGAGGTAAGCACTACGCCGATCGCATCGGCGCCGAGTTCGGCGGCGAGCAAGGCATCCTCGACGCGGGTCATGCCGCAACATTTGATGCGCGTCATTCGCTCACCTCCTCAGGTAGACCCCAATGCTTTTCGTAGCGCGGGCCAATAAAGGTTAGTCCCGAAGCGGCCGCCGTAGGACCGGCCACTTCACGGTTTCGCCCCGCCAATAGCTCCGCGATCCATTCGGGTGCTTGTTCGCCGCGTCCCACCATCAACAGCGAGCCGACGATGTTGCGCACCATGTGATGCAGGAACGCGTTCGCTTCAACGTCCACGATCACCTGCTCGCCCTCGCGATGCACGCGCAGGTATTTCACTTCGCGGCGGGCATGCGCGGCCTGGCACGAGATGGCGCGGAACGCGGAGAAATCGTGCTCGCCGATCAGGGCTTGCGCCGCAGCATGCATGCGTTCGGCATCCAGCGGATGGCGCTCCCAGGCAACGTAGCGTGCATCCAGCGCCGGTCGAATGGCGCGATTGAGCAAGGTATAGCGATAGCGCCGGCTGCGCGCGGAAAAGCGTGCGTGGAAATCATCGGGCATCACCTGGGCCCACAGCACGGCCACACTCGCTGGAAGATTCGAGCAGCCGCCGAGCACCCAACCCCGCAAGTCGCGCTGTGCGCTGGTGTCGAAATGCACCACTTGGCAACGGCCGTGCACGCCGGCGTCAGTACGGCCGGCACAAGTCACGTCGATGGTTTCGGCCGCGACGAACGAAAGCGCCCGCTCCAGGCTCGCCTGCACGCTGGCGCCATGGCTCAACCGTTGCCAGCCGAAGAAATCGGTGCCGTCGTATTCGATGCCCAGGGCGATGCGCATGCGTGACCGTGCAGATCAAAACTCAAGAAGTGGATAAGAGTAACAGGTGCCGAAAATGCATCGGGCCGGCATGGCCGGCCCGAGCAGGTGCGTTAGCGATGAAACCGAATCAGCTGATCTTGTCGAGCAACTGCTTGGCCACTTCCCTCTGCATCTGGCTGCCTTCGTGCATGACTTCTTCCAGCATGGCGCGGGCACCATCCGGATCGCCCATGTCGAGATAGGCGCGCGCCAGGTCAAGCTTGGTATCGACCGGATCGTCGTGCAGCTCGCCAAAGTTGTCGTGGTCGGTGTGCTCCGCGTGCTCGGTATGTGTTTGCGGTGCATCCAGCGGCTCGTCGAACTTCCAGGTGGAAATCGGCTCTTCCTCTTCGGCCTCTTTCACGGCGGCGGCAGGCGCGGGAGCCGGAGCGGCAGCGCGGCTGAGCGCTTCCGGATGATGCGGCGTCAGGTCGAAATCGAAATGGTATTCGCTGACCTTGGAAGGCTGTGCTGCAGGGCTCCTGGCCGGCGACGGGGCAACCGGTTCCGACGCGGGCGAGTTGCTGTAGCTGTCCAGATCGAAATGATGGGCCGGCTCGCGCATGGTGGTGGCATCGGCGCCCGGTTCGGCAAACAGCGGATGGCCCGGCGCCAGATCGCGCCCCATGTGCACCACGTCCTGCCACTCGGGCTGGTCGGGATCGGTGATATGCGCGTGCATGGCTTCGGCAGCGGCTTCGAAATGCTCGACGTCGCGACGCGTGTAGTACAGGCTGACCAGTTCCAGATGCAGGCCGATGTCGTCGGGCTGCTCGGCCAGCTGGTCGAGCAGTTCGTCCTGATCCGGATCAGAGCCGGCGTGGGCTTCGCCCTCATCCGCCGTACCGAAGCGATCAGCCAGCGAGCCGCCCTTGACCGGTGCCGTACTCTTCGGCGGCTTGGCACCGGACTTACCGCGACGCGAAAGCAGCAGCCCCACCAGGCCAAGTACCACTACCGCGGCGCCTGCAGCCCAGGCCCAGGTTTCCATGTACCAGGGTTGTTCTTCCGGCGCCGGTGTCGGCACGTGATGCGGCTGGGCCACCGGCTTGGGCTTGGCCGGCGCATTGAGCGGCGTGGTCACCACGTTGTGCGGCGCCGACGCTGCAGCGGCCGGCTTGGGCGCACTGGCTGCCGTCGCCATGGCCGGAGCCGGAGCCGGAGCCGGCGCGGCGACCGGAGCGACCGTCTTGCTGGCAACTTCTGGCGCCGGAGCCGGCGCGGGTGCCGGGGTGGCGGCCGGCGCAGCAGGCTTGCCTGCGGCCTTGCGTGCGTCGGCCAACTGCTTCTGCAGATCGGCGATTTCGTTGTCTTTCAGCGACAGCAGACGCTGGTTCTTGCCGTTGATGTCTTCCAGGTCTTTCAGGCGCGACTTCAGCTCGCTGCTCTGCTGTTGCAGGGAGGCGAGCGTTTCCTGGCTGCGCTGCAATTCCTGGCGCACGGCGGCATTGGCGCCGCCCTTGCCGTTCGTGCCACCAGCGGCCTGGCCTTCGCTACCCGGCGGTACCAGCGCCAGGCGATCGGCGTTGCTGTTGGCGGTCGGGGCCACCGTGGCGTTTTCGCGCGTGCCACCGGCGGCAACGGCCACCGGCGTGGTGGTGCCGTTGCGCCAATCGGCGTTCTGTTGACGCACCGTCGCCGCGGCAGCGGCCACGGCGGTGGCGACCGCGTCATCGCGCGAAGGCACGCGCAGGATGGCGCCGGCCTTCAGGGCGTTGATGTTGTCGCGGTAGAAGGCATCCGGATTGGCGGACTTCAGCGCCAGCATCATCTGGTTGGTGTCGACGCCGGTGGGCGCGACCTCGGCCGCGATATGCGACAGCGTGGCGCCCTTCTCCACCGGGCCGAACTGGCCGTTCTTCACTTCCGGCGCAGCCCCGGCGGCATTGCGCGCCGGCACGCTCGACCGGCGCGACGGCGCAGCGGCGGTTTCGTTGCTGCTGGATGCACTGCTCGCCGGCGCGCGACGGCGCGAAGGAGCGCTGCTGGCCGCCTGCGTCACCTTGGTCGGCGGATCGAGCAGGATTGCGAACTCGCGTACGTTGCTGCCGGTGCTGCTGTTCACTTCCACCAGCAGGTCGAGGTAGGGATCGTCGACGGGGCTGCTGCTGGTGACGCGGATCACCTTGTGGCCGTTGTCATCCACCACGCTGAATTGCAGGGGGATGGCCGGGCGCTGGCTGCCAGCCTTGACGAAGGCGTCGTTCGGGGCCAGTTCGGCGCTCAGGCTTTGCAGCTCCGCCGGAGTGCCATGGGTAACGGGTATCTCGACCAGCAAGGGTTGGCCCAATGCCGATTTGATATGGGCCTGCCCCAGCTCCACGGCTGCCGCCTGAGTGCTGCCGAGCGCAAGCGCCAGCAGTATCGACAGCTTCAACGAACGATTCATCGCTTGGCTCCCCCGAGACACCCCGGACGCTTTATTGAAAAGACACCGCAGCTTGCGGCGCCTTCCTCTTGGAAGGCGTCACTTTAGTTAGATAAACGTCAATCAACAATACCAGATTTACCCGCCGAACCTGTTTCACGGCGATTTTTTCCGCCGGGCGTGACGGCCATCAATGACCGGTGGCCGGCGCCTTGGCGTTGTTTTGGACCGCCTTGAGCTGCTTGCGCAGCTCGGCGATGGTGCGGTCCTGCTGCTGCAACCGCTCCGCCGCCTGCTGGCTGGCGGATTCCTGCTGGCTTACATCCTCCTGCAAATGCTGCACTTCGGCCTGGTGCTGGACCACGCGTTGGTTGACCTTCTCAGTCTGGCGAGCGGTGTCGGCAGACGTTTGAGCAAAAAGAGTCGAAGCCAGCAGGCAACCCAGCAAAACCAGACCAAAGCGTTGCATTACAGATAATCCTCAATCAGCAATTCCGCGATCTGCACCGCGTTGAGCGCGGCGCCTTTGCGAATGTTGTCGGAGACGACCCACATGTCCAACCCGCGATCGTGCGAGATGTCTTCACGGATGCGGCCGACGTACACCGGATCCTGGCCGGCCGCATCGCCTACTGGCGTGGGATAGCCGCCGGGCTTGCGCTCGTCCTGCACGACCACGCCAGGCGCCTGCTCCAGCAACTCGCGCGCCTGCTCGGCGGTGATCTTGTCGCGTGTTTCGATGTGCACGGCTTCGGAGTGTCCATAGAACACCGGCACGCGCACCGCGGTGGGGTTCACCTGGATGGATTCGTCTTCCAGAATCTTGCGCGTCTCCCACACCATCTTCATTTCTTCCTTGGTGTAGCCATTGGCCTGGAAGTCGTCGATGTGCGGAATCACGTTGAACGCGATCTGCTTGGGGAACTTGGACTTTTCCACGTCCTGGAAATTGAGCAACGCGGCGGTCTGTTTGCCCAGCTCTTCCATGCCCGAGCGGCCCGCGCCGGACACCGACTGGTACGTCGCCACGTTGATGCGCTCGATGCCCACCGCGCGATGGATCGGTGCCAGCGCCACCAGCATCTGCATGGTGGAGCAGTTCGGATTGGCGATGATACCGCGCGTGGTGTACTGCGCGATGGCGTGCGGATTGACTTCGCTCACCACCAGCGGGATGTCGTCCTGATAGCGGTACTCGGATGTGTTGTCGATCACCACCGCACCGGCTGCCGCCGCGCGCGGCGCGTGCGCACGGCTCACTGAGCCACCGGCCGAGAAGAAGGCGATGTCCACGCCTTTGAAGTCGTAGTCATCCAGGTTCTGCACGGTGATCTGTTTGCCGCCGAACGCCACTTTGCTGCCGGCCGAACGCGCGCTTGCCAGCGGCACCAGCTCGCTGACCGGGAATTCGCGCTCAGCCAGGATGCTCAGCAGGGTTTCGCCGACGGCGCCCGTGGCGCCCACCATCGCTACCTTGTAGCTACTCTTCTTGCTCATCTCGTTAGGTCACTTGTCGTATGGAATTGCCTGGATTGAAAGATCACCGCGTTGGCTAAACCCGATCTGGGAATCTAGCCGGCACAGTGCGCGAACGGCACGGCACAGCACTGCTGACGTGAGGTGTATCACGTTTTCGCCTCATGCTTTCCCCGTGCGTCCGGGTTGAGCAATGAAGGAGGATGTCCTGCATCGGGTCCATGACCCAGTGCAGCCAGCAGATTATCGGCCGCCAGTTGCGCCATCGCGCGGCGCGTATCGGCGCTGGCGCTGGCGATATGCGGGCTGAGCACGGCGTTGTCGAGTTCGCGCAAGGCAGGATGCACGGCAGGTTCGCCTTCGAAGACGTCAAGCCCTGCCGCTGCGAGTCGGCCTTCGCGCAAGGCAGCGGCCAGCGCGGCGTCATCGACGATGCCGCCGCGGGCGATATTCACCAGCACGGCGGTGGGCTTCATCAGTGCGAGTTCGGATGCGCCGATCGCGTGATGGTTCTGCGCGTTGTACGGCAGCACCAGCATCAGATGGTCGGCCCGCTTGAGCAGATCGTTTTTTTCCACCCAGGTAGCGCGGCATGCGTGTTCCGTATCTGCCGGCAAGCGCGAACGGTTGTGATAGAGCACCGGCATACCGAAACCCTGGGCACGCCGCGCAATCGCCTGACCAATGCGGCCCATGCCGAGGATGCCCAGCGTCTTGCCGTAGACGTCCAAACCCAGCCAGTCGTCGAAGCGCATGCCGCCGCGCCAGTGGCCCGCACGCAGCCAACGCTCCGCGCTGCTGACGCGCCGTGCTGCAGCGAGCAGCAGCGCCCACGCATAGTCGGCGGTGGTTTCGTTGAGCACGTCTGGCGTGTTGGTAGCCAGAATGCCGGCCGCGGTCAGCGCGGGCACATCGAGATTGTTGTAGCCCACGGCAAGGTTGGCGATCACGCGCAAGCGGCGGTTGCCGGCGATCACATCGGCGTCGATGCGGTCGCTCAAACCCATGAGGGCGCCATCGACGTCCGCAAGCTTTTCGCGCAATTCAGCCGCCGAATGCTTGCGCTCGCTGGTCTCCGCTCGCACGTCCACGTACTGGGCCAGATGGTCCAGTACTTCCGGAAAGAGCGGGCGGGAAACCCAGACGTTGTGTTGCTTGCTCATCGTATTTCTTTATAGCCGTGGAACCTGAAGATTCGGCTTCCACGTAGGCTGGGATGACAATCCCAGCATTTTTAAGCCCCTTGCAGCAGGGATTGCGTTCGATCAAGAAATGCGCGGTTTTATCTCGCCCACATCGCCACACTGCGCACGATGGCGCAAGGCGTGATCCATCAGCACCAGCGCCATCATGGCCTCCGCAATCGGCGTGGCGCGTATGCCGACGCAGGGATCGTGACGCCCCTTGGTGACCACGTCGACCGGCTCACCGGCCAGGTTCACGCTATGGCCGGGAATCAGAATGCTCGAGGTGGGCTTGAGCGCGATCGAGGCACATACCGCCTGCCCCGTGCTGATGCCACCGAGAATGCCACCGGCATGGTTGGACGTAAAGCCGTCCATATGCATTTCGTCGCGATGCTGGCTGCCGCGCTGCGTTACCGCGGCAAAACCGTCGCCGATCTCCACGCCCTTTACGGCATTGATCGACATCAGCGCGGAAGCAAGGTCACCATCAAGCTTGCCGTAGATCGGCTCGCCCCAGCCTGGCGGCACGCCGTCGGCTTCGACATTGACGCGCGCGCCGACCGAGTCGCCGGACTTGCGCAGCGCGTCCATGTATTTCTCCAGTTCCGGCACCTGCGCTTCGTGCGGCCAGAAGAACGGATTCTGCTCAACCGCATCCCAGTCGAAGCCTTGCGGAACGACGTCACCCAACTGTGCCAGGTAGCCGCGCACGCGCACGCCATAGCGCTCGGCCAGCCACTTCTTGGCGATCACCGCCGCCGCCACGCGCATGGTGGTCTCGCGCGCGGACGAACGGCCGCCGCCGCGGGGATCGCGGATGCCGTATTTCTGCCAATAGGTGTAATCGGCATGACCCGGGCGGAAGGTTTGCGCGATATCGCCGTAATCCTTGCTGCGCTGGTCGGTATTGCGGATCAATAGAGCGATCGGCGTGCCGGTGGTGCGGCCCTCATAGACGCCGGAAAGAATCTCCACCTCATCCGCTTCCTTGCGCTGCGAGGTATGCCGGCTGCGGCCGGTGGCGCGGCGATCGAGGTCGGTGCGAAATTCCTCCGGCGCAATCGCCAGGCCAGGCGGACAACCGTCGATGACGCAGCCAATGGCCGGTCCGTGGCTTTCGCCGAAAGTGGTGACGGTAAAGAGCTTGCCGGTGGAATTGCTGGACACGTAGGGAACCGAAATGGCGGTGGGACTGACCTGGCCTCAGCCGGGGCGGTCTTGCATCTTGCCATGGGTGGAGGCCATGCGCTTATGAATCGTCGGCGCATGAGGCCACGCACACCGCCGCGTAGGCTGGGATGAAATCCCAGCATCGGGATTTGCAAAGAAAGCTGGGATTTCATCCCAGCCTACGGAGCTAACCGCGATTGCGCTCCAGCGCCGCCGCACGGATGGCATCGGCATGCTCGACCAGATCGCGCCGCTCCAGCGCAAACACGCCCATTTGCCCGACCTTGAACTCGATCCACACGAACGGCACGTCCGGCAGCAAGGCGACCAGGGCTTGCTCGCTCTCGCCGACCTCGACGATCAATAGCCCTTCTTCGGTAAGGTGATCGGCGGCTTCGTCGAGAATGCGCAGGCAGGCATCGAGGCCATCTTCGCCAGAGGTAAGGCCCAGCTTGGGCTCATGGCTGTATTCGCCCGGCAGCGCGGCGTATTCGTCTTCGGTGACGTACGGCGGGTTGGACACGATCAGGTCGTACTTGCGGCCCTGCACGCCCGCAAACAGATCCGAGCGGACCACCTCGACACGCTCGCCCACATGGACCAAGCCCACGTTTTCGCGCGCCAGGGACAGCGCGTCATCGCTGATATCCACCACGTCCACCTGCCAGTGCGGGTTGTAGGCCGCCATGGCGATGCCGATGCAGCCCGAACCGGTGCACAAGTCCAGCGCGCGCTCCACGTGCCGACCATCCAGCCACGGCGTAAAGCCGGACTCGATCAACTCGGCGATGGGCGAACGCGGCACCAGGGCACGGCGATCGCTCTTGAACTTGATGCCCGCGAACCAGGTTTCGCCAACCAGGTAAGCCACCGGCAGGCGTTCGCTGATGCGGCGTTCGATCAGCTGCAGCACGCGTACGCGCTCTTCCTCGGTGAGCTTGCCGGCGCCGTAGGCCGGCGGAATGTCCGGCGGCAGATGCAGGCTGGCCAGCACCAGGTGGGTGGCTTCGTCGATCGGGTTGTCGTGACTGTGCCCGAAGGTGAGACCCGCTGCGGAAAAGCGGCTGGCGCCGTAGCGAATGAAGTCGATGATCGATGCGAGTTCGGCAGTCACGTGGGCACGGTCCGGCTTAGGGGTCGTGAAGTATAGCGACTCAAGGTCACGCGGCTCATGCAAGCCCATGGGATGGCCTCCCCGGCGTCGTCAAGAATCGCCCCCGATTCCTTATACTTGCCGGATGACTTTCAAGGTATTCCTGCAATACATCCTTCCCCATCGGGCGTTGTCACGCGTGGTCTACTGGGCCACACGCTGGACCTTTGCGCCGTGGAAGAACTTTTTGATCGGCAAGATCGTGCACAGCTATCAGGTCGACATGACCGAAGCCGCCCAACCCGATCCGTTTGCCTATTCTCATTTCAATGCGTTCTTCACGCGCAAATTGCGCCCCGATGCCCGCCGGGCAGATGCGGCTCCCGGCGCCCTGATTTCGCCTGCCGATGGCCGCATCAGCCAAGCGGGCCCCATTGACGACGGACGCATATTTCAGGCCAAAGGCCAGAGCTACACCGCCGCCGAACTGCTTGGCGACGAAGCAGCGGCCGCGCCCTATCGCAACGGCCGCTTCATCACCATCTATCTGTCGCCGCGCGACTATCACCGCGTGCACATGCCATTGCGCGGCAAGTTGAAGGAAACCGTGCATATCCCGGGGCGCATCTTCAGCGTGGCACCATTTGCCGTGGATGCAATTCCCCGCCTGTTTGCGCGCAACGAACGACTGGTGTGTCACTTCGAAGGCGCGCATGGCCCGTTCGCCGTGGTGATGGTAGGCGCGATCCTGGTGTCGTCGGTAGCCACCGTGTGGGATGGCCTGGTGATCCCGCCGTATGCACCGTCGATTCGCCGCAAATCCTTCGAAGCACAGCACATCGAGCTGGATCGCTTCGCCGAGATGGCGCGCTTCAACATGGGCTCGACCGTGATCGTGCTGCTACCGGACGGCGTGGGCGAGCTGGATCCCCTTGCCGCGCAGCAAGTGATCAAGGTTGGCCAGCGATTAGGTGATATGCATCACACTTGAAGCGCAAGACAAGTCGTGATGACAAGCACGACTTGCCGCGTTTTGACATTTGTCGTCATTTTGTGACGTTTTCGGCGCCTAGCGTCGACATGGATGGCTATCCTCTTGCCCAATCCGCGCACCTGTGCGGACCTGTCCAACGAGGGGTCACATGCAGATTGTCACCCGCCTGATCGCGATGATTCGCGCCCGGCAGTTGCAGCGTCAGTTCCGGCACATCGAACGCAGCATCTCCACCTTGCCTCAACGCACCCGCGCCCGCCTGGGCGTCATGACGCTGCGTGAAATCGGCCAAGCTTCCCGTTGCGAGTTTCCGCATCTGTACAGCACCTCGCCCGACCAGCGCTACAAGCCGTGGGGCCAGGGCACCGACATCGGCTTCAGCCGCGCCCAATCCGACAATCCCGAAGTCGCCTTGCGCGGCATCGCGCTGTGGCTGGCCGTGGCGTATCACGAAACCAAGGATTCGTCGTACAGCAGCCTGCAACCGCAACATCGCCAGTTTTTGCGCGTGCTGCGCGAATTGCGCGACGCCACTGGCGAACAGCCGGACACCATGGCGCAGTGGATGCGCTCAGGCGCGGCAGCCTGAGCTTCTCTTGATGGTTTGAAAGCCGGCTGCGCTCATGCAACGCCGGCGCGGCGCACTGCGCCGCATGACAGGGGCGAGCGACGAGTAGCGAGGGCGTCACAGCCTTTGCTCCCGCCGCGGAATTGAAACGGTGACTGACGAGGCGAGACACGGATGCTCCAGGCGGCGTCCGTTTCAAGCAACCTCGCTACTCGTCTCTCGGCCTTGAGATGGATATTACCTCCATGGTCGTCATTCCCGCGAAAGCGGAAATGACGACCATGAGGTTACGAATTACATGCATTCGATCAGCGGCAACTGGGCAATTTCAACACCTGCCCTGCCTTCACGTGATTGAACTTGAGGTTGTTCATGCGCGCGACCTCGGTCTCGCTGCTGCAACTGCCATGCTTGCGCACGATCGTCCCCAGCGTGTCGCCGCGGCGCACCGTGTAGCGCACCACCGGATCGGTTGCAGCGGGCGGATTGGGGAACACCGGCACCACCGCGTTATGCAGGTCGCTGGCGAGGATCGGCCATGGGCCATCGACGCAGCGCGCCGCATAGACCTTCTCCAGCGACTTGGGTATCTGCAGCACCGCACCCACCGGCTGCTCCTGCTGCGGATCGAGGCGCGGATTGAGATTGCGCAAGGTGCGGAACCAGCCATCCGGCATGTCGTTGGCCGAACCCAGGCATACGGTGAGTTCCGAAATCGACGCGCTGCGCTTGAGCGTGATGCTGCCCTGCTGGCCATCCACACGCGGGAAGCGCAGGTTGTAGCTATCCGGATGCAGGAACAGCCAGGCAGCCGCCAGCACCGCTGGCACGTAGTCGCGCGTTTCCTGCGATACCTGCGCATAGATGCGCGGATCGTAGAAACTCACCGCGGTGTCGTCGCCGACCAGGCGGCGCATGCGCCCTTCGCCACCGTTATAGGCCGCCAGCGTCAGCTCCAGATTGTCGTTGAAGGCTTTCAACTGCTCGTTGACGTATTCGGCATTCGCGCGCGCCGATTCGGCTGGGTCGAAACGCGTGTCGAAGCCATCCTGCTCAGTCAGCCCGAAACGCAGGCCGGTGGCGTACATGAATTGCAGCGGGCCGGCCGCGCCGGAACGCGAGACCGCATGCACCTTGCCGCCGGATTCCTTGGCCATGATGCCGAACAGCAAAGCCTCCGGCAGACCTTCGCTCTGGTATTGCGGCCACATCTCGTGACGCAGGAACTGATAGTTGACGTACGCATCCATCAGATTGCCGCGCCACTGCGTCAGCCACATTTCCAGCGCGGCCTTCACCGGGCCGTTCATGGCGATCAGTTCGGAAAGCTGATGCCCGCGCAACAACGTGACGCTGCGTTGCGCCTCCGGCAGGCTGCCGGCACCGGCTTCACCGGCGAGGGGCGCCAACGGCGGGCCGCTGGTTTCTTCGTCCGGGGTCTGGTCGCCGATAAAGCTGCCATCCTTCAAGCGCAACAGGTGATCGAACACCGAAAAGAAGCGCTGCGAGTCGCAACCCGGTGTGCCGCCGCAGCGCGCGGCGGCATCGCGCAACTGGTCGAGCGAGGTGTCCAGCGTCTTTTGCGCTCCCTGCGTGTCGCCTGCGCGAATCTGCTGCAAGGCGGTTTCGTAGCTGCTGCTGGCCTGATCAAGCTGGCCGTATAAGGCGATGACGGTCGCGGATGGCGGCTTGGGCGTTACGCTGCCTTGAGTGGCTGCGCAGGCTGCCAGTTGCATCAGGGCTGCCACTGAGAAAACCAGGCGCAACGAACGTAGGGTGGAACGATAAGGCATGCGAGTTATACCGGGTACTGAAGAGCGCAGCCTAAGCCCGGCTGCGCGGGCAGACTCAAAACACGTTCTTGTCGATGTCGCGCGGTCTTTATTCGATACCGCGCGGCTACACCGCTAAAATCGGGCCCCAGTCTTTGGAGGCTTTCATGCCAGACATTTGCGATAAACGCAACAATTGTTTGCGGAAAACGCGCTTTACCTACAACGGACATCGCTTGACCGCGGGCAGACGCGGTCTGCGTTGTTCGCTCGTACTTAATGATCTGGAAACTTCGGGCGTTGTATCACCATGACTCGCTGGCGTCCCCCTGCCCCCCGCTCCACCGCGATCATTACCCGCGAGGGCTTCGAAAAGCTCAAGAGCGAACTCGATCACCTGTGGCATACCCTGCGCCCGGAAGTGGTGAAAGCACTTGCCGCCGCCGCGGCCGAAGGCGATCGCTCGGAAAACGCCGAGTACACCTACCGCAAGAAGCAACTCGGCGAAATCGACCGCCGCGTGCGCTACCTCAGCAAGCGCATTCCTTCCCTGAAAGTGGCCGAAGGCGCGCCCGCCGACCGTGAAACCGTGTTCTTCGGCGCGATCATCGAATTGGAAAACACCGATAACGGCGAGACGGCGCGCTACCGCATCGTCGGTCCGGACGAGACCGATGCCAAGCGCGGCTGGATCAGTATCGATTCACCGCTGGCGCGCGCGGTGTTGAAGAAGAAGCTGGATGACGAGTTCGAAGCGGAGTTGCCGGCAGGCCGCACGCGATTCGCAGTCATCGCGGTGGAATACGACGTGTAGGTTGGGGCGCGAACCCCAACGTTCCGCTCCGTACAGTCATGGCGATGTTGGGGTTAGCACCCCAACCTACGCGAGGCGAAGCGGTGCGGGATAGTGCCGACCTTCTCGCAACGGCTGGTAACACGCTGCATGGCGATGAAAGGCTTCCTCCGCATTGCCTGGATGCCAACCTGGAATACCCGACAGCGGCAACGGCCGCAGCTCCAGCGGATCGCGCAACCAGCGCGCTTCAGCGATGGCCCGCGCACAACAGGCAAGCGCCTCTGAGCTGTCCGCCTCCTGCCCTGCCATCACCACCAGCGCCTTGCCCACCAGCAGCTTGCCCGGCGTCAATGCATGCTCCAGCAAGGCATGACCAAACAGCTCCACCGCCACCAGGCCTTCCACCCATGCCGAACGTCGGCGCCAAAACAGGGCGTACCAATCGTGTCGATCCCAGAGTTCCAGCAACCCGGGATCTTTCACGGTCACGATGACACCAGCTTCGTCGAAATGCGTCTGCGCGCATTGCGGACGCGAACGTTCGCGCCGGCCGACCTGCGCGATCTCAGCCATCTGCTGGCGGTTGAGCGCGCGCTTCAGTTGCGGGTAACGCAACCAGATCATCGCGTTGAACAGGTCATGCCAGTTCGCCTCGCGCGTGGCGATCAAGCCACGCGTCGCGATGCGTTCCTCATAATGCAGCCCGTCTTCAAGCAATTCGCGCGTCTGCGCGACAAATCGCTCCGGTGCATGCAACGACCAGCGCGCATTGAGCTCGTCGATCGACGGCCAGCGCGCTCCCTGCAGCCAATCGGCGAATTCACCCCATTGCTTCAATGGCGCATGCGTGAAGACGACCGGATCGACCACCTCTCGCGCTGGCGCAACGTAACGCACGGCTACATGAGGTCAGCTGATGAGCGCCGCGTGCAGATCGTGCTCGTCGGCGGATTCCACCATCACGTCCACGAACTGCCCCGGCTTCAGCTTCTGCCCATTGTGGATGCGCACCACGCCATCGATTTCCGGTGCATCGGCCGCGGAACGCGCCACGGCACCCTCGGCGCTTGCGCTATCGACCAGCACCTTGATGGTGCGCCCGATCTTGCGCTGCAGCTTCGCCGCGGAAATCTCCGCCTGCACCGCCATGAATTGCTCCAGGCGGTCTTCCTTCAATTCTTCCGGCACCGGATCTGGCAGTTCGTTGGCCTTGGCCCCCTTGACCGGTGAATAGGTGAACGCGCCGACACGATCCAGCTCCGCTTCGCGCAGGAAGTCGAGCAATTCCTCGAATTCCGCGTCGGTCTCGCCGGGAAAGCCGACGATGAAGGTGCTGCGCAGCGTGAGATCCGGCACCAGCTTGCGCCAGTTCTGGATGCGCTCCAGCGTCTTGTCGATGTTGCCGGGACGCTTCATCAGCTTGAGGATCCGCGGACTGGCGTGCTGGAACGGAATATCGAGATACGGAAGGATCTTGCCTTCCGCCATCAACGGCATTACTTCGTCCACGTGCGGATACGGATAGACGTAGTGCAAACGCGCCCACGCACCAAGTTCGGCCAGCCCTTCGCATAGATCGGTCATGCGCGTGCGATAGCGCTTCTCGCGCCAGGTGCGTTCCGCGTATTTGACGTCCACCCCATAGGCGCTGGTGTCCTGGGAGATCACCAGCAGTTCCTTCACACCACCCTTGACCAGACGCTCGGCTTCGACCAGCACCTCATCCACCGGCCGAGATACCAGATCGCCACGCATCGACGGAATGATGCAGAAGCTGCAGCGATGATTGCAGCCTTCGGAAATCTTCAGATACGCGTAGTGCTTCGGTGTCAGTTTGATGCCGGTATCCGGAATGATGTCCAGCAACGGATTGCGCTTCGGCGGCAATGCCGCATGCACGGCATGCATCACGCTGCTGTAGTCCTGCGGACCCGTGATGGCGAGCACGTCCGGATAGGCTTCCTTGATCAACTCGGAGCGCTTGCCCAAGCAACCGGTGACAATCACCTTGCCGTTCTCATGCAGCGCTTCGCCGATTGCATCCAGCGATTCCTGCACGGCCGCGTCGATGAAGCCGCAGGTGTTCACCACCACCGCATCAGCCGCGTCGTAACTGGGCACGATTTCGTAGCCCTCGACCTTGAGCTGGGTAAGGATGCGCTCGGAATCCACCAGAGCTTTTGGACAGCCGAGCGAAACAAATCCCACCTTGGGTGCAGCGCTGCCGCTCGCATCGGCGTGCTTATCGTTTGACTTCAAAGAGGTTCTCACTGTAGGCGTTTTGGGGAGGGGCGGAGCCGCAAAACGGACATTTTAGCCTGCCTCCCTTTCCGGCGTTTTGCCGATGCTGCTCGATATTGACGCACTGTCATATATATGTGACAGTGCGCGCATGATGGAGTTGATTGAAACGGATACCTTCAAAAAATGGCGCAAGGGACTCAAAGATGCACGCGCCGAAGCTGCCATCGCCGCTCGCCTTGCTCGTCTCATCCATGGACTCCCGGGCGACGTGAAGCCAGTAGGCGAAGGTGTCAGTGAGCTTCGTATCCACCACGGCCCGGGTTATCGCGTCTATTTCAAGCGTAGCGGTAACTTGATCATCATCCTGCTTTGTGGCGGTGACAAAAGCTCGCAAGACAACGACATCATCGTTGCCAGGAAGCTCGCCAAATCTTGGGGTCAATGACCAATGACCGACAAATTCACCAAACTTGATCTTGCCGAACTCCTTACCTCGGATGAGGCCATCGAGCTATTCCTGTCCGAAGCCTTCGAGACCAAGGACCCTGGGCACATTGCCTATTGCCTTGGTGTAGCGGCACGCGCCAAAGGCATGGTGCAGGTATCCAAGGAGACAGGTCTCGCACGCGGCGCGCTCTACCGAATGCTCAGCGAGGATGGCAATCCAACCTTGAAGACGATGTTGTCGGTTCTGGACGTGCTCGGTCTGGACATAACGGTAAAACAGCACGCCGCGCGTTGATCTGGGGCGTGCACGCCACACGCATGAGCGCCTTGCAAAGCAATCCGTACCGCTCTCCGCTTTCGCGCTTGGCGACGCGTATCAATCACGTATTCCGCAACCGAATACTCTCCGCCAGATTCCCACGAAACACATGCTGCCCCAAATGCCCGAGATCCGATTGCATATCGGCATGAACCTTGCCGCCGATATCGCGCCAGCGGCGGCAGAAGGCGTAGTCCTCGGAAAGATAACGGCGCGACTCCGGATCGACCATGCAATCGAAGAACAGCCAGTAATACGGTTGCTGCGGATTGTTGGGCGGTCCGTCAGGCCGATAGTTCAATTCCGGATAGGCCTTCATCATTTTGGTAAAGACGTCGCGCTTGATCACCATGAAACCGGTGGGCGCTTCGGCTACTTCGACGAAGCCGCCTTCGTTCATGAACTTCTGCAATGGTTCGGCACCGTGGCCCACGGCGTTCAAGGGGTAGTCGGTGTACAGCGATTCGAACATCTCGCGTGTGGTGCCGGCGGGCACGCCATCCACGGGCCAGTTGAAGCGTTTGAGCGGGTAGACGCCCGCGGCCACATCGTAATCGGAGAGCAACAGGCGCATCACCGCGTCCGGCTTGAAGGAAATATCCGCATCGATCCAGAACAGGTGCGTGTATTCCTCATGCATGAGGAAGAACTTCACGATCTCGTTTCTGCCGCGCGTGACGAGACTGTCGGCATACATATGGAGCGAGGACTTCAACCCGAGCCGGATGGATTCGTGGGTCAGTTCGAACATGCTGGTGACGTAATGCATGGATACCGCGGAAACATAGCTGGGGGTAGCCCAGAGCACATTCATGGACTGAAGCGCGGAAAGGGGAAGCATGGACATCCTCGGTTGGCAGATCACTGCATAACGGTGCCGATCTTACTCATGACGACACGACGTGTGCCAGCACAAACCAACATGCCGGCTTCATGTGAATTGCACGCCGAATCCGCACCGGCCGCGCGCAAGCTTCATACTATGCGTTTCGCATTACGACTCCCTTTTCCAGCGCGAGGATTTCGTCATGGGCAAGCACATCAACCTACCCACCAGTGGCACGCAGTGTATTGGCGCGTATCTGGCCGAAGCGCAGGGAAAGCCCAAGGGCGGGTTGGTGGTGATCCAGGAAATCTTCGGCGTAAATGCTCACATTCGCAGCGTGGCGGATCGCTTTGCCGCGATGGGCTACACCGCGGTGGCGCCCGCGTTTTTCGATCACCTGGAAACCGGCGTCGAATTGGCATACACCGATGAGAGCATGGCCAAGGGACGACAACTGGTAATGGAACTTGGGCTGGATCGCGCGGTGGAAGATGTCGCCAGCGCCGCCGAGGCGATCCAATCCGCCGGCAAGATCGGCACGGTCGGTTATTGCTGGGGCGGCACGGTGGCGTTTCTTTCGGCCATCCGCCTGGGGCTCCCTTCCGTGAGTTATTACGGCGCACGCAATGTGCCGTTTCTCGGCGAGCAACCCAAGGCACCGGTGATGTTTCACTTCGGCGAAGACGACAAGTCCATTCCACCGGAGATGGTCGCCAAGCATCGCCAGATGCTGCCGCAGATGGACATCCATAGTTATCCCGGCGCCGGCCATGCGTTCAATCGCGATGTCGACCCCAGCCATTATCATGCGCAAAGCGCCGACCTGGCCCTGCAGCGTACGATGGCCTTCTTCGACACATACCTGGCCAACGCATGAGCGATGCCGATTTCGAACTCGACCCGCGCTTGCGGGACGATACACAGCACGTCGCCGCCCTGCCCTTGTGCGAGGTGCTGCTGATGAAGGATGCCCGCTTTCCGTGGCTGATCCTGGTACCACGGGTAGCAGGGTGCGCGGAAATACTCGATCTGGCCGACGGTGCACGCGCGCTGTTATGGCAGGAAATCAATCAGGCCGCCGCGGCGCTGCGTGAGGTGGCGCCGTGCGACAAGCTCAACATCGGCGCGTTGGGCAATATCGTGCGGCAGTTGCACGTGCATATCGTCGCGAGGAAAACAGGCGACGCGGCGTGGCCCGGTCCGGTGTGGGGACAGGGACGTGCCGAGCCCTATCAAGATGATGCGCTGTCTGTCCTGATGCAAAAACTGCAATCCATGTTTCGCACCAAGTAGGCTGGGATGAAATCCCAGCTTGGGCATGGATGGCAGTGCTGGGATTGCTTCCCAGCCTACAAAAATAAAAGCGCCCGTCGATGACGGGCGCTTTCGTTTCAACACATGGCCAGGTCCGGTATCAGTGACCGCCGGAGGCGTCGCTGCCGCCCTGGTCGCCATAAGACTTGCCGCTGGCATCCTTGGAGGTGTCACCGCTCGGCGCACTGGCCGGCGCGTGGTAATCCTCCAGCGCGCGCGCCTTGGTCTCCACCGGGTTGATGCGCGCCAGCTTGCCGCCGTCGTCGTAGTAAGCAACGAAACCATAATCAAGCTGCAGCCGAGCCATGTACTGCAGGTGCTGCTTGCGAATCTTCGAATCGTCACTCGGCAACAGCAGCACGGTCTTGGGCAACTTGCCCGTTTCTTTCAGGAAAGCGAAATGGCTGCCGGCGTCGAGCGCGGAAACCACGGCACCATCAATCAGGAACTGACCATTCTTGAAAGCCTTCATGGTCATGTCGAACTGGCTTTGGGTCTGCGTGGTTCCCACCGTGTCCTTGGACGCGCCGCGATGGCAGCCGCCAAGCACCAGCAAGCTACCGAGCATAAGCACGGCGGCGCCGCGGGTTGACAGCGTGGAAAGACGGATCATGCGGAATCTCCTGCAAATATCAGCGAAGCCAGGCAAGTGTAGCGCCGCCGGAAGAAGGTGGATGGATGGGTTGCGGAGCGCGTTCAGGTGCGCGGCAAGGTCACGCCCTGCTGGCCCTGGTACTTGCCGCCACGGTCCTTGTAGCTGGTTTCGCATTCCTCATCGGACTCAAAAAACAGCATCTGCGCGACGCCTTCATTGGCATAGATCTTGGCCGGCAGCGGCGTGGTGTTGGAGAACTCCAGCGTCACGTGGCCTTCCCATTCCGGCTCCAGCGGCGTCACGTTGACGATGATGCCGCAGCGCGCATAAGTGCTCTTGCCCAGGCATACCGTAAGCACCTGGCGGGGGATGCGGAAGAACTCGACCGTGCGCGCCAATGCAAAGGAATTGGGGGGAATGATGCACACGTCCGCTTCCACGTCGACGAAGCTGGTCGGGTCGAAGGCTTTCGGATCGACGATGGTGGAGTTGATGTTGGTGAAGATCTTGAACTCGCGCGCGCAACGCACGTCGTAGCCGTAGCTGGAGGTGCCGTACGACACCAGTTTGTCGCCACCGCGCAGCTTGATCTGCCCCGGTTCGTACGGCTCGATCATGCCATGCTGCTCCGCCATGCGGCGGATCCATTTATCGGATTTGATGCTCACGCGGACTCCGGTGCTGCCTGCCGCGCCCGGGCAGGCCCCAGGCGCAAAGCGGCAAAAATACATGGTGAGTGGGGCGTTGCGCCAGCGATGTTTGGCGCCCGCCTGCAGGCTGGGGTGGGGCGCCGCCGAACCCCCACCATTGCCATGCCCGCCGCAGAGGTTGGGGTTCTACGATGCCCACACCCACCTACGCAACCAGCGCGGCGGAAAGGCAGGCCAGCACCGTGCGCAGTTCCAGGCAACGCTCCGGACTCGTCAGTACTTGCGCCGGCGTACAGCCGCTACCGGGCAAGGCCACCATCAGCGGCTCCGGCGAGAGCAGGCGCGCCGACATCGTTCGCAAGATTTCGCACAACGCGTCCTGTGCATGATGCGAGCCGCGCGCCGAAGCGTTGATCAGCAGCACCGGCTTGTCGGGAAACTCCAGGCTGCCGACCAGCCAGTCGAGCAGATTCTTGAATGCACCAGGCACCCCATGCGCGTACTCCGGACAAGCGATCAGCAGCGCATCGCTTTGACCGACCGCCGTGCGCAGCTGCTGGACAACGTCCGGCACCTGCTCACTCTCGACATCCGCATTGAACAACGGCAGCGCGCCGAGACCCGCATATAACGTCAGCGCGAGCCCCGGCGGCGCCAGCTCGCGCGCCGCAAGCAGCGCTGCCGTATTGGATGACACGCGCCGCAGACTGCCAGAAAGACAAAGCACCCGCCGCGCGGCGCTCATGCCGCCGGCTGGCCCTGCACGACGATCTTGCCGAGCCCCAGCGATTTGTTGCGCGGCTGGCGTGCGAGCCTGCCGGCGGTGTTGCGTGCAATCTCGCGATAGCGCGCCGCCAAGTCCGAATCGGGCATCGCTGCCACGGTGGGATTGCCGCCGTCAGCCTGCTCACGGATGCGGATGTCCAGCGGCAGCGAACCGAGGTATGGCACCTGGTATTGCTCCGCCATGCGCTCGCCGCCGCCTGCACCGAAGATATGTTCCTCATGGCCGCAATTCGTGCACACGTGCGTCGCCATGTTCTCGACGATGCCGAGCACCGGCACTTCCACCTTCTCGAACATCTTCAGCGCCTTACGCGCATCGAGCAGCGCAATGTCCTGTGGCGTGGTCACGATCACCGCGCCGGCCACCGGCACCTTCTGCGACAGCGTGAGCTGGATGTCGCCCGTGCCCGGCGGCAGATCGATGACGAGGTAGTCGAGCATGTCCCAGCGCGTGTCGCCGAGCAGCTGCATCATCGCCTGCGTGACCATCGGGCCGCGCCAGATCATCGGCGTTTCCTCATCGACCAGGAAACCGATCGACATCGCCTGCAGGCCGTGCGCGGTCATCGGCGTGATGGTCTTGCCATCCGGCGATTCCGGACGGCCATGGATGCCGAGCATGCGCGGCTGGCTGGGGCCATAGATATCGGCATCCAGAATGCCAACTTTGGCACCTTCGGCAGCGAGCGCCAGGGCGAGGTTTACCGCCACCGTCGACTTGCCCACGCCACCCTTGCCGGACGCCACCGCAATGATGTTCTTCACGTTTGCCAGCGGCGCCAGCGTGCCTTGCACCTTGTGCGCATGGATGCGGCTGGACAGCGAAATGACCGCCGCCTCGATCGCCGTATCTGCCTCCAGCGCCTGTCTGGCTTGCGCCGCCAGCACCTCGCCGGCACCGGCGGCCGGATAACCCAGCTGGACGTCCACCGAAACCTTGGCGCCATCCACGCCGACGGCGCGAATGGATTCGGCCAAGGGAGCGCCGGTGTGAGGATCGATAAGGTCGCCGAGAATCCGGCGTACCAGGGCTTCGTTCGCCTGCGTCATGGAGAAAGGGGCTGTAGGTCAGGACCTGCAATTATGCCAGCAGGGGCTGGCGACTCGCCGTGATCGACGGTTTGCGCAATGCAGCTTGACCGGTTCGGCCGCCGCTCGGCAGGCTGCACCATACGCCAACGTAGGGACCCACCATCATGAAACGTCTGTCGCCATTCGCCATCGCCGCCTGTCTGCTGCTAGGCCCGGCCCTCGCCTGGGCCGCCAACGACACCCCGGTGGGCACGTGGCGGCAGGTCGACGACGTTACCGGCAAGCCGAAGTCCGTCATCCAGATCACCGACGACAACGGCAAACTGCAAGGCAAGGTGCTGCAGGTACTGCTTTCCGATGATGGCCCGCATCCGATCTGCAAGAAATGCGATGGCGAGCGCAAGGATCAACCGATCGAAGGCATGGTGATCATGTGGAACGTCAGCAAGGACGGCGACGTGTGGGACGGCGGCAAAATCCTCGATCCGAAGAACGGCAAGGTGTACAGCGTCAAGCTGAGCCTGACCGATGGCGGGCAGAAGCTGGATGTGCACGGCTACATCGGCTTTTCGCTGCTTGGGCGCAGCCAGGTGTGGGAGCGCATGCAGTAAGGCTGCCGCCGCACGCTGAGATGGCATTCCGGCATCAGGGTGCATAGAAAGCTGGGATTTCATCCCAGCCTAAAAATCCCCGGCTTCACCGCGCGCCACACCACACCACACCATCATGCCCACCATCTTCACCCATGCCGCCGTCCCTGCCCTGCTTGGCGCGGCTGCCGGCGAGCAACGCATAAGCCGTCGATTGCTAGGCGCTGGCATCATCGCCGCCATGTTGCCGGATGCGGACACGCTCAGCTTCAAGCTCGGCATTCCTTACGCGGATGCCTTCGGCCACCGCGGCGCCGCGCATTCGCTGATGTTTGCCTTATGCATCGCCATACTTGCCGCACTGTTGCACCGTCCGTTGCACAGTACGGTAACGCGCGCGTTCGCATTCGTCGGTTTATCGGCGGCTTCCCATCCATTGCTGGATATGTGCACTGATGGTGGCCTCGGCGTCGCCATCGCATGGCCGTTTAGCGCGCAGCGTCATTTCTTTCCCTGGCATCCCATCCGTGTTTCACCGATTGGCGTGCATTTTTTCAGTGCACAGGCGTGGCCGGTGATTACCTCGGAGCTGCTATGGGTATGGCTGCCGGCAAGCGCCATAGCGCTGGTCATCGGGATGACTCGTAGGCTGGGATGAAATCCCAGCATGCTTGTGCTTCCCGATGCTGGGGTTTCATCGCAGCCTACGATGGATCGTGTCAGCCAGATACGGCTTCAGCACGATGGACCATCACACCATGCGCGGCGAAAGCCGCACGCGTGGCACGATCCGCCGAATGCTCGACAACCAGATGCTGCACGCGCGCGAGTTCGGCGACCTGATGCGCTGCCACCGCACCGAGCTTGTCGTCGGTAGCAACCACCACGGTTTCGTCGCTGGCATCGATCATCGCGCGCTTGAACAGCGTTTCCTCGCTGTCGAAACCCCATAGGCCATGCGCGGCATCGATCGCGCAGGCACCGGGAAAACACAGATCCGCGCGCATGCGCTTCACCTGCTCGACCGCTTGTGCACCAATCGCGCCGCCGATCGAAGCAACAACGCGGCCGCCGATCAACAACACCTCAAAACCTTCGCGATCCAACAGCAACTGCGCGATATGCGGCGCATTGGTAATCACCGTGAGCCCGGCGCCGATCGGCAGCACGGCCGCGATGGCGGCGTTGGTCGTACCGGCGTCGATCAGCAAGGTCTGCCCCGGTTTCACCAGGCTCACGGCCTTGCGTGCCAGCGCCTGCTTGCGCAGCGGATGCTCGGTGCGGCGTTGCTTGAGTGGCGTCACGGTGACTGCGGGCAATAGCGCGCCGCCGTACACCCGCTTGCACAAGCCTTGCGCGGCGAGTTCGCGCAGGTCGCGGCGGATTGAATCCTCCGAGACCTCGAACGCCTCCGCCAACTCGGCCGCCACCACGCGCCCCTCGCTACGCAGCCGCGCAAGAATGCGCTGCTGGCGCTCCTCGGGCAGTGCGTTGCGATCGACGGTGGGTGCAAGCTTAGCCATGGTTGATCGCCCGCATTTCGCGCTCGAGCAAACCGAGTTCCACCAGGTGTTCGCGCAAACCGGCCGGATCGTGGAACCACCAGCCGTGCATGCCCAGCACTTCGGCTGCGGCCACATTGCGTTGCGAATCGTCGATGTACAACGCCGTGGCGGGATCGACCGCGTAGCGTTCCAACAGGCGTTGGTAGATGCGCGGATCGGGCTTCACCAGGCGTTCCTCGCCCGACACCACAATGCCCTCGAACCACTGCAGGAACGGATAAAGCTGCCGCGCAACCGGGAAGGTCTCTTGCGACCAGTTGGTGAGCGCGAGCAGGCGCACACCACGCGCTTTCAGTTCCGACAACAGCGCAACGCTACCTTCGATCGGTCCCACCAGCGTTTCTTTCCAGCGCAGGTGATAGGCATCGATCAGTTCGGCATGCTCGGGAAACTTCGCGCGCAACAGCGCTGTTGCCTCGACCCACGGACGGCCCGCATCTTGTTGCTCGTTCCATTCGCCGTTGCACACCTCGCGCAGGAACCACTCCATCTGCGTTTCGTCTTCGATCAACTGGCGATACAACCGCCGCGGGTCCCAGCCGATCAGCACGTTGCCAAGATCGAAGATCACCGTATCGATACGCCCACTCATCACCGCACTATCCTCGCCGACAAACCCACCAGCACCAGCAAGCCAGCCACCGCGACGAACGCGGTCGACAAGCTGCTGGCATGCGCTACGAAACCGATCAAGGCCGGACCGCTCAGCAAGCCTACGTAACCCAACGTGGTCACAGTCGCGATCGCGATCGCCGGTGGCGTGCCGGACAAACGTCCGGCCGCACTGAACATCACGGGCACGATGTTGGAAGCACCTAAGCCAATCAGCACAAAGCCGATCAAGGCGGCTACCGTCAGCGGCACGCACGCGACCAGCAAAAATCCTGCAACAGCAAGACCCGCACCCACGCGCACGGCCCACGCCGGACTATGCCGTGCAATCAGCCGATCACCGCAAAAACGCCCCACTGCCATCGCCACCGAAAAACACGCATAGCCGAAACCGGCCGATGCTGGCGCCACACCGCGCACGTCACGCAGAAACACCGCGCTCCAATCCAGCATCGCACCCTCCGCCATGAAGCTGACGAAGCACAACAGCCCCAACAGCCAGGCGAGCGCATGCGGCATGCCGAGCCGGCTCTTCTCTTCGGCATCTTTCGTGACTGCAGACGCATCGCCGTGCAAACCATCACGCAACCACAGCACGGTCAACGCCAGCACCACGGCGATGGTCACGGCGGCCCCCGGCAAGGGAAGTCCAAGTGCCAGCAGGCCGCTCAACAACGTGGCGCCCGTCAAGCCGCCGACGCTGAAAAGACCATGGAATCCGGACATCAGGCGGTCGCCGCTACGATGCTCCACCTCGACCGCATAAGCATTCATGGCGACGTCCACCGCGCCCAGCATCACGCCGAAATAGAGCAAGGTGCCTACCAGCATCGCCACGCTCGACACTTGCGCAAGCACGGGTAGCGCAAGACACATCAGCAAGCCGGCGCTCAGGATCATGGTGCGATTGCCCAACCGATGCGCAAGCCAGCCAACGAACGGCATCGACAGCATCGAACCGCCACCGAACGCCAGCAGCGCCGTGCCCAGTTGCGCATCGTCCAGCCCGAGGCGGAGTTTCACGTACGGCACCATCGGCGCCCACGCTGACATGGCCATGCCGGAAACCAGAAAGATCAGTCGCGTCGCCCGCCGCGCGCTGGAGAGCGATGCCGCATTACTGCCTGCAGCGGCGGTTTCAGAAGTCGTTTTCACAGCTTGCCCGTCTTGCCTTCAATACGAATAAATGTACACAAACGTGCAACATCGTGCAAACGTGCAGACATCCATGCGCCATGCCGCAGCGGGGGAAGCTCCCTTGACACTGCATGCCATAATGCAAAACCCATCGCGAACCACTGCCGCCCATGACCCGACGCCTGCTCGTCACCCACGCCCTGCCCTACGCCAACGGCCCGCTGCACCTGGGCCACATGCTGGGCTACATCCAGACCGATATCTGGGTCCGCGCGCAGCGAATGATGGGCAACGAGGTGTACTTCGTAGCGGCGGACGATGCGCACGGCACGCCGATCATGCTGGCGGCGGAAAAGGCGGGCGTCTCGCCGGAAGCCTTCATCGCCGACATGCGCGCCAGCCACGAAGCGGACTTCACCGATTTCCACTTCAGCTACGACAACTACTACACCACCCATTCGGATGAGAACCGCGAGCTGGCCTCGCTGATCTACACGCGCCTGCGCGACAGCGGCTACATCGCCAGGCGCAGCATCCAGCAGCTGTACGATCCGGACAAACAGATGTTCCTGCCGGACCGCTACATCAAGGGCACCTGCCCCAAGTGCGGCACGCCGGACCAGTACGGCGATAACTGCGAGAACTGCGGCGCCACCTACGCACCCACCGACCTGATCCATCCGTATTCGGTGGTATCCGGCGCTACACCGGTGTTGCGCGATTCGGAGCATTACTTCTTCGAGCTGAGCAAGTTCGAAGATCTGCTGCGCGACTGGTTCGGCGGTAAGCTCACCGATGGCAAGCCGGTGGCCAATCCGGGGGTAGTGGCCAAGCTGAAGGAATGGCTGGACGGTGGCCTGAAGGATTGGGACATCTCGCGCGATGCGCCCTACTTCGGCTTCCCCATTCCCGATGCGCCGGGCAAGTTCTTCTATGTGTGGCTGGATGCGCCGGTTGGCTACCTGGCGAGCTTCAAGAACCTGTGCGAACGCGCCGGACTGAGCTTCGACGAATTTCTGGCGCCGAACAGCGGTGCGGAAATGCACCACTTCATCGGCAAGGACATCATCAATTTCCACGGCCTGTTCTGGCCGGCGATGCTGCATGGCGCGCAGTTGCGCACGCCAACCGCGCTGCACGTGAACGGCTATCTCACTGTGAACGGCGCCAAGATGTCCAAGTCGCGCGGCACCTTCATCCAGGCGCGCACGTATCTGAAGTCCGGCTTGAATCCGGAGTTCCTGCGCTACTACTTCGCCACCATGCTCAACGATGCGCCGGTGGACGTGGACCTGGATCTCAAGGCTTTCGAGGAGCGCGTCAACTCGCACCTGATCGGCAAGTGGGTGAACATCGCCAGCCGCACCGCAGGCTTCGTGCACAAGTTCTTCAATGGACGCCTGGCCGCGGCTTTCTCGCCGGAACAGAACGAACTGTGGAGCGTGCTGATCTCGCACTATGAAGGCGTGCCGGCCTTGTACGAAAGCGGCGAATTCGCCGAAGCCATGCGTCGCATTGTCTTGATCGCCGACCTGGTCAACGGCCACATCGCCGCCAAGGCACCGTGGGTGATGGCGAAGGACGAAACGCAACGCGATGAACTGCATCAGGTGTGCTCGTTCGCGCTCGCCGCGTTCCGCCTGCTCGGCGGTTTGCTCAAGCCCGTGCTGCCGGTGACGGTGGAAGCCGCGGAGACATTCCTCGCCGCCCCCATCGCCGATTTCGATTCGGCCTGCGCCACCTTGCACAACCACACCATCCACGCCTTCGAACCGCTGCTGTCGCGCATCGATCCCAAGCTGATCGAAGCGATGGTCGAGGCGTCAAAAGAATCGCTGGGTTCCACGCCGGAACCTGAAACCAAAAAGCCCGCCAAGAAAGAAAGCAAGCCCATGACCGAAGCTACCGCCCCTGCCGCCGCAACCGAATCCAACCTCATCGGCATCGACGATTTCGCCAAGCTCGACCTGCGTGTCGGCAAGGTGCTGGTATGCGAGTTCGTGGACGGCTCGGACAAGCTGCTGCGTTTTGAACTGGATGCCGGCCCGCTAGGCAAGCGCCAGATCTTCTCAGGCATTCGTGCAGCGTATGGCGAACCGGAAAAGTTGGTGGGACGCAATGTGGTGTTTATCGCCAACCTGGCGCCGCGCAAGATGCGCTTTGGTTTGTCGGAAGGGATGATTCTTTCGGCGGGTGAAGGTGGCGGCGATCTGTTTCTGCTGGATGCGGATCAGGGTGCGGCGCCCGGCGCCACCGTGCGGTAATGCTTCCACCGTCATGCCGGCGAGCCGGAATGACGGTGAGGCTAGACCGGACTTGTCATAACCATGGCCACCCTCGCCGACCGCATCGACGCCCTGCTGCCGCAAACGCAATGCGAACAATGCGGCTACCACGGCTGCCGCCCCTACGCGGATGCGATCGCCAACGGCGAAGCAGACATCAACCAATGCCCACCCGGTGGCAGCGATGGCATTGCCAAGCTCGCCGCCCTGCTCGGCCGCGCACCATTACCGTTGAATCCGGAAAACGGTATCGAAAAACCACGCAGCCTGGCACGCATCATCGAGGCCGATTGCATCGGCTGCACCAAGTGCATCCAGGTCTGCCCGGTAGATGCCATCGTCGGCGCAAACAAACTCATGCATACGGTGATCGCCGACGACTGCACCGGCTGCGAACGCTGCGTTCCCGCCTGTCCGGTCGACTGCATTGTGCTTGAACCGATGCCGCTGGTGCAGGCAGAAGATCCCGCTCACGCTGATGCGGCACGCCTGCATTTCCAACGCCGCGAAACACGCTTGGAGGCACAACGCGCGCAGCGCGAAGCAGAATTGGCCACACGCAAAGCGCAAGTACACACCGCCAGCCAAAGCGTGCTCGATGCCCTTGCCCGCGCCAAAGCCAGGAAACAGGAACCCAAGCCGTGAAGGACAAGCCGTGAAAAAAGCGGATGTGATCGAACTGTTCTCACGCCTGCGCGAACTCAATCCGCATCCCACCACCGAACTGGCCTACACCACGCCGTTCGAATTGCTGGTGGCGGTGGTGCTATCCGCGCAAGCCACCGACGTGGGCGTCAACAAGGCCACGCGCAAGCTCTACCCGGTTGCCAACACGCCGCAGGCCATCCTCGATCTGGGCGAGGAAAAGCTCAAGCGCTACATCAATACCATCGGTCTGTATAACGCCAAGGCCAAGAACGTCATCGCGCTCTGCGGCATTCTGGTGGAGCAATACGGTGGCGAAGTGCCGGACAACCGCGAAGCGCTCGAAGCACTGCCGGGCGTGGGACGCAAGACGGCCAACGTGGTGCTCAATACCGCATTCGGCCATCACACCATTGCCGTCGACACGCACATCTTCCGCGTCTCCAACCGCACTGGCCTGGCGCCGGGCAAGGACGTGCGCGTGGTGGAAGACAAGCTGGAAAAAGTAGTGCCGAAGGAATTCAAGCAGGATGCGCATCATTGGCTCATTCTGCACGGCCGCTACGTGTGCAAAGCGCGCAAGCCGGATTGCCCGCAGTGCGTGATCCGCGATCTGTGCCAATACAAGGACAAGACGCCCGCGTAGGTTGGGGTGCAAGCCCCAACATCATGCAACCCTCTTTGCGCACACACATCCATGGCAACGTTGTAGTCTCATGTTGGGGTTCGCACCCCAACCTACGGGTCATACGAACAGCGCGACAGAAGGTGCCGTCTTGGCCGCAAAACCCTCCCGCAAGCCAGCTAACGAACACCCCGGCCGCCTGCAAATGGCCGACATCGCCCGTCTCGCTGGCGTGTCCACCTCCACCGTGTCGCGTGCCCTCAAAGGCAGCACGCTGGTGAACGAGGAAACGCGCGAACGCATCGCGCAGATCGCCAGCCAGTTCAACTACACCGTCAACCAGCTGGCGATGAATCTGCGCTCCGGCACCAATCGCACTGTGGCGGTGGTGGTGCCGTACGAGAAAAACCGCCGCCAGAATTTCTCCGATCCGTTCCTGCACGGCATGATCGGCGCACTCGCGGATGTGCTGACCGAACGCGATTACGAGATGCTGCTGGTACGCATGGATGCCGAACAGCTCCCCACCCTCGGCACCCTGGTCGATGGCGGGCGTACCGCCGGCATCATCCTGGTTGGCCAATGGCATCACCACGAGCAGCTCAACGCCATGGCGGACCGCAAGCTGCCGCTCGTGGTGTGGGGCGCGCAATTGCCGGATCAGCGCTACAGCTGCGTGGGTGGCCAAAACGCGGTCGGTGGCCGCCTGGTTGGCGAGCATCTGCTGGCGCAGGGTTGCCGCAGCATCGCCTTTCTTGGTGACCGCGATCTGCCGGAAGTCGCGCAGCGTTATCGCGGTTTCACGGCGGCGCTACGCAAGCAAGGCATCAAGCACGATCCTGTCTTGCGCAAGGATGTTCCGTTTCTCGCACCCGATGCACGGCATGCCACGCTGGAGTGGGTCGACAACGGCATCGCGTTTGATGCCCTGTTCGCGGCCAGCGATCTGCTTGCGATGGCAGCCGTCGGCGCCTTGCGTGAACGCGGGCTCGATGTTCCGAAGGACGTGCTGGTCGTTGGCTACGACGATGTTGATTTCGCCGCGCATTTCCACCCTTCGCTCACCACCGTGCGCCAGCCGTTCCAGTTGGGCGCTGAAGCCATGGTGGATGCCTTGCTCGATTTGCTCGGGCACAGCTCAAGAACTTCTGAGCACGAACTGCCAACGCAATTGATCGTTCGCGAGAGCAGCCAGCGCGCCTGATGCGTTCGCAGGCTGGGATGAAATCCCAGCTTCTTCATGCCGCCTGATGCCGGAATTGCCTCGCAGCCATGTATTGCAATCGATGCCATCGCCATGTGGCTTTGGCACAATTCGCCTTTGAATTATGCTGCACCGCAAATTGCAATCGATTGCAAAAACCTAAAAATGGCCCCACTGCCTCCATCGGCAGCACGGTGCGGGAGCGTTCCGTGCCAATCGGTCGGGGATGCCGAACGTGGCCAAGCATTCACTCCAAGGCCGCGCGAGCCGCCCTGCGCAAAAATTTTGGGGAGAAAACCATGCATCCGTTGTCCACCTTTCGCAGGAACACGCTGACGGTCGCCATCGCACTGATGTGCACGGCGTCGTTCCAGGCCACGGCCGGCACCACCGATACAAGCGCACCGCAAGCCACCTCCTCCACGCCATCGAACGCGCAAACCGGCAGCAGCGACGCGTCCAGCCAAGCCAAAGACAAAAAGCAGAACTCGGTGAACCTGCAGCAGGTCGTCGTCACCGGCTCGCCGCTGCCGTCCACGGAAATGAACTCCAGCATTTCGGTAAGCACGGTCGATGGCGGGCAGATCCAGAGCAGCGGCGTGCAGAATGCGGCCGATCTGCTGCGCACGATTCCTGGCATCCGCTCCGAGTCATCCGGCGGCGCCGGCAATGCGAACATCTCCGTGCGCGGCCTGCCGGTGGCTTCCGGCGGCAGCAAATTCGTGCAGTTCCAGGTCGACGGCATGCCGGTGCTGGAATTTGGCGATACCGCTTTCGCCACGCCCGATACGTTCCTGCGCACCGACTACAACATCGATCACGTCGAAGCCGTGCGCGGCGGCTCGTCGTCGATCTTCGCCAGCAATGCGCCGGGCGCCATCATCAACTTCATCACCAAGGACGGCAGCACGCAGGGAGGCGATATCGGCCTTACCGTCGGATTGGGCAAGTATGACGATCAACGCCTCGATTTCGACTACGGCGGCCCGCTTTCGACCTCCACCCGCTATCACTTCGGCGGTTTCGTCCAGCATGGCAACGGCCAGAAAAATACGGATTACACGTCGTCGTCCGGCGGCCAGCTGATGGGCAACATCACCCACGATATCGATGGCGGCTTTCTGCGCCTGAATCTGCAATTCACGGATACCTACGATCCGGTCTACCTGCCTGTACCGGTGATGATCACCGGCAACAACAGCGACCCTCACGTCAGCTCCATCCCTGGCTTCAACGTGCAGAGCGGCGTGCTGCAATCGCCCTACTTCACCAACGATACCGCGCTCAATGCGCAGGGGCAGACGATTCACACCAATATTCGCGATGGCTACCACACGCGCGTGAATGCGATCGGAGGCGAAGGCAAGTTTTCACTGGGCGATGACTGGACGCTGCACGAGCAATTTCGCCTGGCCGAGAACTATGGCGCCTTCACTGGTCCGTATCCGACCAATGTAGAAAGCGCGCAAACGCTTGCCGACAGCATCGGCGGCGCCGGCTCCTACCTTACCTATGCTACCGGCCCGAACGCGGGCAAACGCGTCACCAGTCCCGCGACGTTGGGCGGCAACGGGCTCGCATCAGAAACGGCACTGTTCAACGTGTCGCTGCCGAACATGGACAACTTCACCAACAACATCAGCCTGTCGCGCACCTTCGATACGGATGTCGGCAAGGGCACACTGCAGTTCGGCTATTACCACTCGCAGCAGAACGTGGTGCAGGACTGGCACTGGAACATGTACCTGCAGACCGTGCAAAGCCAGGATTCGGCGCTGCTGAACGTGTATAGCGCCAGCGGCAAGCTGATGACCGAGAACGGCTTGGTGGCCTACGGCACGCCGGGTTTTTGCGGCTCCTGCAACCGCTATTACGACGCCAAGTACATGATGGATGCGCCGTTCGTTTCCATGACCTGGGAAACCGGTCCCTGGCGCTTCGACGGCGGCGTGCGCTTCGATCGCATCAACGGCAGCGGTTACTACGTGGGCGCCACGCAGACCGCGGCGGTGGACGTGAATCGCGACGGCGTCCTTTCCGTACCCGAGCAAAGCGTACCGGTTTACGGCGGCGCCACTTCACCGATCAACTACAGCAAATCGCACCTGGAGTACTCGTTCGGCGCCAACTACACCATCGATTCGAACCTCGCCCTGTTCCTGCGCGCCAGTAGCGGTGCGCGCTTCAATTCCGATCGCCTGCTGTTCGGCGGCGGCATTCTCGCCGACGGCAGCGTGCCGCAAGGCATCGGCGTCAACGTGGTCAAGCAATACGAAGGAGGCGTCAAGTGGAACACGGCGCACACCAGCCTGTTCGTCACCGGCTTCATGGCCAACACGCAGGAACAGAACGAGGATGTGACCTCCACGATCGAACCGTTCATCAGCCGCCACTACCACGCACGCGGCGTCGAATTCGAAGGCTCGGTCAACTACGGTCACTTCTCGCTGGCCGGTGGCATGACCTATACGCATTCGCGCATCGTCTCCGATGCCATCACGCCCGCCGACGTCGGCAACGTGCCGCAACGCCAGGCGAACTGGGTGTATCAGTTCAGCCCGAGCTATAGCTGGCGCGCTTTCAACTTCGGCGCCACGCTGATTGGCACCACCAAGTCCTACGCTTCCGATCCGAATGGCCTGGTGATGCCGGGTTATACGCAGGTAAACACGTATGTGAGCTACGACATCAACGATCGGATGACGGCCTCGCTCAGCGTCAACAATCTGTTCAACGCCATTGGCCTCACGGAGGTTGATTCCAGCCCCGAGACTGTAACGAGCAATGGCATCAACACCGCGCGTTCCATTCTCGGCCGCACCATCTATCTCAACTGGCAGTATCACCTGTGAGCAAACCGGACGTAGCCGCCCTTTCGATGGACCCCGCTTTGCTGGCACGTGCGCGCCAAAGCTTTCTTGCCGAAGTCGGTACGGAAGCGCAAGCCGAGCTTGCAACGCGCTTTGATCGCCATGCGCCCCGGCTATTGCATTGGCTGAGCAAGCTATACGGCAGACAGCCGATGTTCGAACGATGGCTGCTATCGCTATGCACCACGCTGGGCACGCTTGCGCGTGCCCGGCCGCCGGTGCTGTGCGAACTTGATCGTGAACGCGAACGCGATCCCGACTGGTTCATCCATGAAAAGCGCGTGGGTTATTGCGCCTACGTGGATCGCTTCGGCGGCGATCTCAACGGCGTGGCCGAACGTGTGGACTATCTGGAAAACCTGGGTGTCGGCTATCTGCACTTGTTGCCATTTCTGCAAGCGCGCACGGGGGACAGCGACGGCGGATTTGCCGTAGCCAGCTTTGAAGCCATAGAGCCCGCGCTCGGCAACATGAGCGATCTGGAACAACTGGCAACGCGCCTGCGCAAAGCGCGCATCAGCCTGTGCGCCGATCTGGTGCTCAACCACGTGGCCGATGAGCACCCATGGGCCGTGGCCGCCATGCAAGGGGATCAACACTATCGCTCGTATTTCCATCTGTTTTCCGATCGGCGTGTACCCAATCGCTACGAACAGACCGTCGCGCAAATTTTCCCGCAGACCGCGCCTGGCAATTTCACCTATAACGATGCACTGCGTAGCTGGGTATGGACCACGTTCTATCCCTATCAGTGGGATCTCAATTACGCGTATCCACCGGTCTTCGCCTCGATTGCCTTCGCCTTGTTGAAGCTGGCCAACCGCGGCGTGGAAATCTTCCGCCTCGATTCGGCACCGTTTCTGTGGAAACGCCTGGGCACGCCGTGCACGAACCTGCCTGAAGTGCATCACATCCTATCGGCGCTGCGCGCCATCGTCGGCATGGTTGCGCCGGGCGTGTTGCTGAAGGCGGAAGCCATCGTGGCATCGACGGACCTGCTGCCCTACCTGGGCGTGGGCGAAACGCTCGGCAGCGAATGCCATCTGGCTTATCACAGCGGCCTGATGGCGGCGAGCTGGACCGCATTAGGCGAAGGACGCACGACACTGCTGCGGCAACTGCTGGACAGCACGCCTACCCTGCCCGCGCACACAGGCTGGATGACGTACGTGCGTTGCCACGACGACATCGTGTGGGGCGTGCTGCGTTCCGACGTTGAAGCCGCCGGCGATGATTTCACGCAACGCATCGGCAACGCTGCAGCGTTTCTGGAAGGACGCCGGCCCGGCAGTTTCGGTCATGGCGTTGCCTTTCAATCCACCGATGGCAACGCGGTACACGGCACCAACGGCATGGCCGCCACGCTCGTCGGCCTGGATTCGGCCGATAACGCGGATGCGTTGCGGCGCTTTGCCTTGATGTACGGACTGGCTTTCGCCGTGGGCACGGTGCCATTGCTGTACATGGGTGATGAACTGGCGCAACCGAGCAATGACGCGCATGACGATGCTGGCTTGATGGCGCTCGACGGCCGCTGGGCGCAGCGCCCTCGGCTGGATCTGGCGCGCCTGCAGCAACGGTTCGATGGAAACACGATCGCCGGCAAAGCTTATGCGGCCATCAAGGCGTTGATTGCGGCCCGCAACGATGCATCGTTTGATCCATGCGCAACCGTTGAAACGCTGGACTGCCATAACGAAGCGCTGCTGGCCATTCGGCGCGGCGAACGCTTCACGGTGGTATTCAACTTCAGCGACAAACCGCAACCGGTCGACTGGACTGGGCTGCACGCCGGCGACGGCTGGACAACCCTGCTGCAAACCGCCGACGATGCCGCTATCGACGCAGGCATCTTGCCGGCATGGGCAATGGTATGGCGCAAGAAACCATGACAGGCATGCATGCTGCGATCCAGGGTGAAGCACCCGCCACGCGCAAGCCACGGCTGACGTTCTGGCAGATCCTCAACATGAACGTCGGTTTCTTCGGCATCCAGTTCAGCTTTGGCCTGCAGCAAAGCAACATGAGCCCCATCTACAAATACCTGGGTGCGCATGACGCCAGCCTGCCGTATTTGTGGCTGGCCGGACCGATCACCGGCTTGATCGTGCAACCGCTGATCGGCGCGATGAGCGATCGCACGGTGAGCCGCCTCGGCCGTCGCACACCGTACTTTTTGATCGGCGCGCTGATCTGCAGCGTGTGTTTGTTTGCCATGCCGTTGAGCCCGGCTCTGTGGATTGCAGCAGGATTGCTGTGGATGCTGGACGCGGCCAACAACATCACGATGGAACCGTATCGCGCGTTCGTCGGCGATCGTCTGGATACCTCGCAACACGCCGTCGGTTATCTCGCGCAAAGCGCTTTTACCGGTTTGTCGCAGACACTGGCCTATCTCACGCCCTCCATCCTGGTGGGCCTGGGGATGCAGGCCGGTGCGGTCAACCGTCATGGCATTCCGAATGTGGTGCTGATCGCCTTCATCATCGGCGCGGCGTGCTCGATCACCAGCGTGGCCTGGTCAGCGTGGACCACGCCGGAACTACCGCTGTCGGAGCAGGAAAAAGAACGCATGCGCCACGCGCCCCACAGCCTGGGCGCCACGCTAGGTGAAGTCGTCGATGCCGTTCGCAACATGCCGGCGACCATGCGGCAGCTTGCGGTGATGATGCTGTTCCAGTGGTATGCGATGTTCTGCTACTGGGAATACATCACGCTCTCCATGGCCCGCTCGCTCTACGGCACCACCGATTCCACCACGCCTGCCTTCGCGCAAGCGTTGTTGATCAGCGGAAAGATGGGCGGCTTCTACAACTTCATCGCCATGCTGGCCGCCTTTGCAATGATGCCGCTGGCGCGGCGCATGGGCGCCAAGCCTATTCACGCCGTGTGCTTGCTGTGCGGCGGTGCCGGCATGCTCCTGCTGCCGGGCATCCATGCGCGTGCGATGTTGTTCGCGCCCATGATCGGCATCGGCCTCGCCTGGGCGAGCATGATGGGCAACCCTTACGCGATGCTCGCGAGCAGCATTCCGCCGGAACGTGCGGGTGTGTATATGGGTTTGTTCAATGTGTTCATCGTGCTGCCGATGCTGTTGCAGATTCTTACTGTGCCGTTGATGTATGAGAGCGTTCTGGCAAGCAATCCGGAGAATGTAATACGGCTGGCGGGTGGCATGTTGTTGATGGCAGCGGTGCTTACACTGAGAGTGAAAGTGCGAACGCCCGCGTAGGCTGGGATGACAATCCCAGCACCATCATGCATGGCGGTGCTGGGATTTCATCCCAGCCTGCGAACCTCGTCGCAGAGCTCCCTCCCCTGCCTGCAGGGGAGGGAGCAGTTTTCGGCATAACCTTGATCACGCCGCCTGACGCAATCCTTCCACCCGGCTGTGCAGCAACTTCCAATCCACCACCAGCTCGCAACCACGCGCCTTGGCATTGCGCCCCCACTCGGTCAGCACTTCCAAGCACGCCTGATCGACGTGATGCAGGCGATCCAGCTCCAGCAGCACGCGTGTATTCGGCGGCACCTGCTCCAGCATGCGCGTCAACGCCGGCACCTTGAAGAAGGTGGCCGAGCCGTCGAGTTCCAGCTTCAGCATGCCCGGCTCTTCGTGATCGGCAAGTTCTACCTGCAGACGCGACGATTGCAGCGCAAGCTTCAATACCGATAAAGCAAAGCCCACCAGCACACCGGTCAAGAGATCGGTCACGACGATGGCGAGCGTGGTACCTGCATACACCACAAAGTTGCCGCGTCCATATTCGGCCAGCAGCTTCATCTGCTTGATGTTGATCATCTTGATGCCGGTAAACACCAGAATGCCGGCCAGGCATGCCACCGGCGTCATGCGGATCAGCCACGGCAGCAGCATGGCGAACACCAGCAGCCAACCACCATGCATGATCGTCGCCATGCGCGTGGCGGAGCCCGCCTGCACATTGGCGGCGCTGCGTACAATGACGCCTGTCATCGGCAGCGCGCCCAGCAGCCCGCACAGCATGTTGCCGACGCCTTGCGCGGTGAGCTCGCGGTTGTAATGGGTGCGTACGCCGTTGTGCATGCGATCCACGGCAGCGGCCGACAACAGCGTTTCCGCACTGGCGATCAGCGCGAAAGTGAGTGCGGCGACGAGCAGCGAGGGCTGCGCCAAGGCGGTCATGCCACTGAACGTCGGCAGTTCCACTGCCGCGAACAGGTTGGCGGGAATATCCACCTTGTTCACTGGCGTACCCAGCACGCTGACCGTCACCGTGACGATCACCACCGCCAATAACGCACCAGGCACGAAACGCAAAGCTTGCGGGCGCAGCTTCTCCCAGCCAAGCATGATGGCGATGGTGGACAAGCCAACCATCAGCGCCGCCACACTACCCGTTTCACCTTTAAAGGCGCTGGCCAATGCGCCCGGCAACGCAGCGAAATTTTCCAGGCCGCGCGCCTTCGGCAATGCATCGATCAGCACGTGCAACTGCGAAGCCACGATCAGAATGCCGATGCCCGACAGCATCCCCGCCACCACAGCCGGCGAGATCATGCGGAACCACACGCCCACCTTGCCGATGCCCGCGATGACCTGGATCAAGCCAGCAAGCAGCACGACTGGCCCCAGTGCCGCCACGCCGTACTCGCGCACCAGCTCGAACACCAGCACCGCGAGGCCTGCCGCCGGACCACTGACCTGCAACGGCGAACCCGCGATGGCGCCGACCACGATGCCGCCGATGATGCCGGTCATCAGGCCCGCCGCCGGCGGCATGCCCGATGCGATGGCGATGCCCATGCACAACGGCAGCGCCACCAGAAACACGACAATGGAGCCGAGCAGATCCCGGCCGAACAGCCCTTGGGAAAAATAAGATCGCATGATTCGTTCCTCAGGCTGCTGCCGTGGCGGCAAAGCGCATGTGCGGCGTGGCATCGGGCACTTTGCTGGCGTTCGGGTCGAGTTTCACGAAGCAGCCGCGCTCGGCATCGAAGGCTTCTATCTCCGCATGCTCGATGTCGTAGACCCAGCCATGGATGCTGAGATCGCCGCGCGCCATGCCCGCCGCCACCACCGGCAACGTGCGCAGATGCTCCAGCTGGCCGACGACGTTCTCGCGCGTCAGACAGGCCAGCGTTTCATGCTCGCTCAAACCCTGGTTGTTTTGCGCCACGACGTACTTGGCGACGTCACCGTGTTTCATCCACGCCGAAACAGATGGCATCTCTTTCACCAGCTCCGGCTTCTGCAGCGCCTTCATCGCGCCGCAGTCGGAATGGCCGCAGATCACGATGTGCTTCACCTTGAGCACACGCACGGCATATTCGATCGCCGCCACCACGCCGCTCACGTGCTGCGCATACGGCGGCACGATGTTGCCGATGTTGCGATAGACAAACAGCTCGCCCGGTTGCGTGTTGAACATCATTTCAGGCATCACGCGTGAATCGGCGCAGGTGATAAACATGGTGCTGGGACTTTGACCGGCGGCGAGTTTCTTGAACAGCTCGCGCTGACTCGGAAAAACGTGGTGATGGAAATGGCTGAAACCTTCGATCAGGCGCTTCATGGGAAATCTCTCTCTCGATGCGAATGGGGATGGATGCGCGCAGCCGTGACGCACGCACAGGCGTGCAGCGCGATGGCTGGGGTGCAATAACCAAGGGGATGACGGCGCAAGCCGCCGAAGCATCAGGCGAGATCGGGTGGACGCGGCAGGCGCAGCCCAGGTGCTGCCGGCAAGGGAAGCATGGCGCCGGTCGGCATGGCGACGCGGAGAGGATCGAGCCACACCCGCATCGGCGCCGGCAAGGCCAGCTCGTCGTCCATGTCGTCGTTGTCGGCGGCGAGCAAGAGCGTGACAGGCGATGAATCGTTGGCCGCGTGCCATGCGCCATTGTGATCGGCAACGCGGGTGCCATCGACAATGAAAACTGCCGGGATTGACGCTGCCTTCATCACGGGTGCCTGGCGTGCACTCGCGCCCCATGCAGCGCTCATCCATGACAGCAAGGCGCAGCACATCAGCAGGAGAAGACAAGAGCGGTCGGTCGATCGCATGGCGGCAAAGCTATCGGATTGGCATGCTGCAATGCAAGCTTTGCGACAAACTTGTGTTCATGTCGATACATCCCCGTAGGTTGGGGTGCGAACCCCAACATCACCATGCCTGCGGGTATCACGATGTTAGGGTTCGCACCCCAACCTACGGCAACGCCAAAAAGCAAAACGGCGGGCAAGGCCCGCCGTTTTTCCATCCTTGGGTCGAACTCCCTTCTGATAACCGTGTATCCGTTATCCGTTTCCCACCGATCAGAACGGGTAGTAGCGGATGCTGGTGAAGAACATGTTGTCCGAAGCGGTCGGCGCATTGCCCTTGGCGTCGGTGTACAGCTGGCGCGAGAGATGCGAGAACTGCGTACCGAACTGCACGCGGCCGAACTTGCCCTGGTAGAACTTCCACAGGAAGCCGAACGACTGTTCGGAAACCGCGCGGTTCTGGCCCGTACAACCGGTAGCTGCACCGTAGATGCCGCAGTTGGCATTGTTGTAGCCGAGGGCTGCGGCACCGTAACCGAGCGGCAAGCCGTTCACGCCGACGGTTTGGTAGCTGTCCTGCTGCTCGCGGCCGCCTTCGACGTACAGATCGAAATTTTCGGAGGCATGCCAGGTCAGCGTGCCGAGCGCCATGTTTTCCTTCAGCGGATGCGGCGCGCCGCTGGTGGTGTAGGTGATGTCGTTGAGGCCAGAGGTGCCGTAACGGCCAATGCCCTTGCCGCTCATGCCCGACACCTGCAGGTCCAGCACCTTCGGAACCAGCGGCAACACCATGCCGAAGCCGAAGCCGCCGCCGTGCGCGGTCTGGTTGGTGGTGCCGGCCGGCCCGCCGTTGGCCGTGGTCGGCGTCACGCGGGTGGTGAACTCGCGCGAGATGCCGAACAGTTCGTAGTGGCCCCAACCCGGATCGGCCGCAAACTTCACGAGGATGTCCGGAATCTGGTTGAGCGACACCGAGTTCAGCGTGTCATACAGCGAGCCGGCGCCGACCGTGGCGGTCGTGGTCGCATAGCCCTTGGTGCCCGTACCGGCCGTGGCGCCGACGCCAGCGGTCTGCGGATTTTCAACCGAGATACCCAGCCACCACTTCTTGTCCCAATCCTTGACCAGGCGCAGCTGCGTTTGGCGCGCCCAGTTGAAACCTGCGCCGTACTGCGCGTCGATGGTCGGCGGCAACACTTCCTTGCCGGGGGTGATGCCCACGCTGTCGAGCGTCATCAGCGACCATGCCTGGCCCGCCAATGCGTGCAGGCCGTAGTCGGTCCAATCCACGCTGGTCCACAACTGGCGAATGCGCATGTTGAACGAGTTGCTCTCGTTCATGTTGGCCGTCTGGGCGCCACCGAGGAAGTCCGTCTCGTAGTAGCCCGTCACGTGCGTCGTGTCGTTGATGTCGCCTTCGGCCTTGATCGACAGGCGGCTCTGGCGCGCGCTGTAGACGAACTGGTTGTTGCGGGCGTTGGTGACCGGATAGGTGGTGGTGGCGCCGCTGCTCGTGTTGATCGGCGCGGTGCTGGTGCCACCCATGAACGGAATGGCGGTGAACTTGGTGGCGATGTCATCGGCGGTGTCGCGCGAACGATACGCCGTTTCAGCCGCGAGGAAGCCGCCGAAGGTCCACTTCACGCCACCGGTGCCACCGAGGATGTCGCCCTTGTGCTCGGTCGCGGCCACGGCAACCTGCTTCTGCGTAGCCTGCACCTGCGCCTGCGTCGCCTGCACGGACTGCGCCGTTTCAACCTGTGCCTGCTGCGCCGCCTGCTGCTGCGACTCCAGGTCTTGAACCTTCTGCTCCAGTGCTTGGATCTCTGCCTTCATCTGCGCCAGTTCAGAAGCGCTGACGGTCACCTTCTTGTTCGACGTCTGAGCTGACACCGGCGCTGTCACGCTGGTCAGGCCCAAACCGGCAGCGATGGCTACCGTGAGCATCTTGGAACGCATGTTGTTATCTCCGCTAGATCAAATGAAACCGCGCGGCATCACAGTCCTTCCCCTGGAGCGGCCTGCGGGCTGGCGGCATGATCGAGCGGCAGCTTTACCGTTAGATGGATGTTATGTGACAGAACGATGACGAACCGTACGGTTTGCCGTCCAGGGGCATACGGATTTTTGACTGCGAACCTTACCGTCGTAGGTGCTCTACCCTGCTTGAGGCTGACGACCACGCGGCGCTGAGCGAAGAACGTAGGCTGCGATGCAATCCCAGCATTTGGTTGACATGGCGACGCTGGGATTGCATCCCAGCCTACCTGCACGACGGCGGCATCAGCATTCGGCTGATATGCTTGTCCGATGGAGCAACTCAATAACAGCTTGGCGGTCCGCATGGCCGACCGTTTCCGCGGCTTTCTGCCGGTGGTCGTTGATGTAGAGACCGGTGGTTTCGATGCCGATCGGGATGCGTTGCTGGAAATCGCCGCTGTCACCATCGGCATGGATCAAGAAGGCCATCTTTATCCGCACCCGGTGGTGTCCACCCACGTGGAGCCCTTCCCCGGCGCGAACATCGATCCGCGCGCGCTAGAGATCACTGGCATCGATCCGGACAATCCGCTGCGCGCCGCCTTGCATGAACGCGCCGCGCTGGACCATATCTTTCAGGCCGTGCGCGCCGCCGTGCGCGCCGACGATTGCCAGCGCGCGGTGTTGGTAGGGCATAACGCCGCATTCGACCTGGGATTTCTCAATGCCGCCGTGCGCCGCGTGGGCCACAAGCGCAATCCGTTCCATCCTTTCAGCTGCTTCGACACTGCGAGTCTCAGCGGCTTGCTGTACGGGCAAACCGTCTTGAGCAAGGCGGTAATCGCCGCCGGCTACAGCTTCGACGCGAGCGAGGCGCATTCGGCGGTGTATGACGCCGAGCGCACCGCCCTGCTGTTTTGCCGCATCGTGAACCGGGTGCGTTCGCTGGAAGTGCTGGAACTGGAGCGAGTGGGCGCGGCGCTGCCGTAGGTTGGGGTGCGAACCCCAACATCGCCATGCTCATCAGGATCGTCGTGTTGGGGTTCGCACCCCCAACCTACGGTGATGCCCGCAAAGTTTTGCGGTTGTCATCAAGCTGACACATTTGTCTCATCTCATTGCAACACCTTACCTCTGCAATACGCGGGTCGTAGGCATTACCTAGCCAACTTCCCTCAAGGAGCCACTGTGTTGACCTCATTCAAACTTCCGTCCCGCCTCGGCACGCTCGCCCTGGTGGTTGCCGCGTCCCTGTTCGGCACGACGGTGCAAGCTACCGACATCACCGGTGCAGGCTCCAGCTTCGTTTATCCGGTTATCTCCAAGTGGTCGGCGGCTTATGCCGAGAAGACCGGCAACCACATCAACTATCAGTCGATCGGTTCCGGCGGCGGCATTGCGCAGATCAAGGCCGGCACGGTGGATTTCGGCGCCTCCGACATGCCGTTGAAGGCGGAAGACCTGGCCAAGTTCGGCCTGGGCCAGTTCCCCGACGTAATCGGCGGCATCGTGCCGGCGTTCAACGTGGCCGGCGTGGCGCCGGGTGCGCTGGTGCTGGACGGCCCGACCCTGGCCGACATCTATCTGGGCAAGATCACCACCTGGAATGATCCTGCCATCACCAAGCTCAACCCCAGCGTGCACCTGCCGTCGTCCAAGATTTTCGTGGTGCATCGCTCGGATGGTTCGGGCACCTCGTTCAACTTCACCAACTACCTGTCGAAGGTGAGCGCGGATTGGAAGTCGAAGGTCGGTGAAGGCACCGCCGTGCAGTGGCCGACCGGTATCGGCGGCAAGGGCAACGAGGGCGTGTCCGCTTATATCAAGCAGATCCCGAATTCGATCGGCTATGTGGAATACGCCTACGCCGTGCAGAACAAGCTCGGCTACGCCAAGATGAAGAACGCCTCCGGCACCGTGGTGGAGCCGACCATTGCCAGCTTCCAGGCTGCCGCCAACACGGCTGATTGGAAGAGCGCCAAGGATTTCAACCTGCTGATGACCAATGCACCGGGCGCCGATGCATGGCCGATCACCGCCACCTCGTGGGTGATCATGTACAAGACGCCGAAGAACGCGGCCAACACCAAGGTGGCCTTCAACTTCTTCAAGTACGCTTACGAACAAGGCCAGGATGCCGCGCGCGCGCTGGATTACGTGCCGCTGCCTGCCTCGCTGGTGCAACAGATCGAAGCCTACTGGGCCAGCGAATACAAGCAGTAAGCTTGAGTGCTGAGGCAAGGATGCGCAGCCTGAAAGCGACTCTTGCGACGCGCGCAACGTTACGTTGCGCGCGTCGTGCTGACTGAAACCATCGCAAGAAAATCACGCCCCATGTCAGCCACAAGTGCCGAACCGATTCCCCGCGATACTGAACATCGTTCGCGCACCGATGCCCGTCACGACCGGTTCTTCCGTTTCCTGCTGCGCTTTTGCGCTTTGCTGGTGTTGGCAGCGCTGCTTGGCGCGGCGCTCTCCACGCTGTGGGGCGGACGCACCGTATTGTTCAAGGACGGCTTCCGCTTTTTATTCAGCTCGGACTGGAATCCGGTCGAGAACCAGTTCGGCGCGCTGGCGCCGATCGTCGGTACGTTGGTCACCTCGCTGATCGCCTTGGTCCTCGCGGTGCCGGTGAGTTTCGGCATTGCCCTCTTTCTGACCGAGATCGCGCCTCGCTGGATGCGCGGCCCGGTCGCCGGCGCCATTGAACTGCTGGCGGCGATTCCTTCGATCATCTACGGCATGTGGGGTTTGTTCGTGTTCGTGCCGTTCATGGCCAGCATCGAGCCCACGCTCAGCGACACGATCGGTAACATCCCGGTGATCGGCGCCCTGTTTCAAGGGCCGCCGCTGGGCTTAGGGCTGCTGACCGCGGGCATCGTGCTGGCAGTGATGATCCTGCCGTTTATTTCCTCGGTGATGCGCGAGGTGTTCCAGACCGTACCGGCGCGCTTGAAAGAATCTTCATACGCGCTCGGATCCACCACTTGGGAAGTGGTGTGGGACATCGTGCTGCCGTATACGCGTTCGGCGGTGATCGGCGGCATTTTCCTCGGGCTTGGGCGTGCGCTCGGCGAGACCATGGCTGTCACTTTCGTGCTGGGCAACTCGTATAACCTCACTGCATCGCTGCTGATGCCGGGCACGTCGATTTCCTCCAGCATCGCCAACGAATTCAATGAAGCAGTGGACCTGCATCGTTCCGCACTGATCGCGCTGGGCTTCCTGCTTTTCGTGGTGACCTTCATCGTGCTGCTGATCGCACGGTTGATGTTGCGCCAGTTGCAACGCAAGGAGGGTCGCTGATGTCCGCCGTCTACGCACGCCGCTCCATCGTCAATATCGTTGCGCTGGCGCTCAGTGGGCTCGCCACGCTGATCGGCCTGATCTTTTTGGTCTGGATTTTGTGGGTCACCGCGCAAAATGGCTTGGGCGCCATCAAGCTCACGTTGTTTACCAAGATCACCGCTTATGCCGACCAAGGCGGCCTGGCCAATGCCATGGTGGGCAGCCTGATCATGGATTTGATGGCGCTGTTGATCTGCGCGCCGATCGGCGTGCTGGCCGGTACGTATCTGGCCGAATACGCCAGCTCCACGCGCCTGGGTGCCACGATCCGCTTCCTCAATGACATTCTGCTATCGGCGCCGTCGATCGTGCTTGGCCTGTTCGTGTATGTGATCGTGGTGATTCCCACCACCGAACTCACCGATGGCCGCATCACCTTCTCCGGCTTTGCCGGCAGTGTGGCGTTGGCGTTGATCGGCTTGCCGGTGATCGTGCGCACCACCGATGAAATGCTGCAGCTGGTGCCCGGCACCTTACGCGAAGCGGCGCTGTCGCTCGGCATTCCGCAGTGGAAGCTCACCGTGCAGGTACTGATGCGCGCAGCGTTCTCCGGCATTCTCACCGGCGTGCTGCTGGCGCTCGCGCGCCTGGCCGGCGAAACCGCGCCGCTGCTGTTCACCGCCTTCGGCAACAACTTCATGACCGCGCATCCGCTGGACAAGATGGCCAGCATGCCGGTGACGATCTATCAGTACACCAACGATCCGAATCCGGCGCTGCATGCGATCGCCTGGGCCGGCGCGCTGTTGATCACCCTGTTCGTGCTGGCGCTGAGCCTGCTGACCCGCATCATGTTTTCGCGCAAGAAGGTGAGTTATGAATGACCTCGCCGCCGCTACCGCGGCTCCCCTGACCGGCGCCAACACGCCCGCCAAGCTCAAAGTGCGCGACGTGCACTTCTACTACAACGGATACCATGCGCTGAAAGGCATCAACATGGATATTCCGGAGAAGCAGGTTACCGCCATCATCGGCCCATCCGGTTGCGGCAAATCCACCCTGCTGCGCATCTTCAATCGCATCTACGCGATCTATCCCAAGCTGGAAGCGAAGGGTTCGATCGAACTGGACGGCGAGAACATTCTCGACCCGAGCTATTCGATGAACCGCCTGCGCACCAAGGTGGGCATGGTGTTCCAGAAGCCGGTGCCGTTCCCGATGACCATTTTCGAGAACGTCGCCTACGGCATTCGCCATCACGAGCGGCTGTCGCGCGCGGACATGGAAATCCGCGTGGAGCAGGCGCTGCGCAGCGCAGCACTGTGGGATGAAGTGAAGGACAAGCTCAAGCAGAGTGCGCTAGGGTTGTCCGGTGGCCAGCAGCAACGTTTGTGTATCGCGCGCGGCATCGCGCTGCGCCCGGAAGTGCTGCTGCTGGACGAACCGACGTCCGCGCTCGATCCCATCGCCACCGGCCGCATTGAACAGCTGGTGGAAGAACTCAAGCACGAATACACGATCGTGATCGTCACCCACAACATGCAGCAGGCGGCACGCGTGTCCGACCGCACGGCGTTCATGTACATGGGCGATCTGATCGAGTTCGACAATACCGAAAAGATCTTCACCAAACCTGGCAAGAAGCAGACCGAGGATTACATCACCGGTCGCTTTGGATAACCGGCGCAACGCGCCACCTTATTCCCTCTCCCTTCTGGGGTGAGGGCAGGGTGAGGGGCGAATCTGGCGGGAAACCATTCGCCCCCCTTCCCCACTACCGAAACAGCACGAGGCCATCCCATGAGCGGCAGCAGCAAGGAACACATCATCAAGAGCTACGACGACGAACTGCTGCGCCTGACCGGCGAGCTGGTTCGCATGGGCGAGTTGGCAGTGAGCCAGTTGGAAGCCGCGATCGACGTGGTGGACCGCCGCGACGAACGCGCCGCCCAGCACGTGGTCAACAACGACGACGCCATCGATCAGCTCGAACAGGACATCAGCCACGACGTGGTGCGCCTGCTGGCGCTGCGTGCACCGATCGCCGGCGACCTGCGTCACGTGTTCGCCGCGCTGCGCATCGCCGCCGACATCGAACGCATCGGCGACTACGCTGCCAACGTGGCCAAGCGCTCGATTCCCCTGTCGATGGCCGCTCCGCTGAAACCAACCAGTGGCCTGGCGCACCTGGCTGAACTGGCTGCCGAAGAAATCCGCTCGGTCCTGCGCGCCTACCGCGACCGCGATGCCGAGTTGGCATACAAGGTATGGCAGGACGATGTGGAACTCGATGAAGCCTATACGGCCTACTTCCGCGAACTCCTGACCTACATGATGGAAGACCCGCGCGTGATCACGCCTTGCACGCATCTGTTGTTCATGGCCAAGAACATCGAGCGCATCGGCGACCACGCTACCAATATCGCCGAGAACGTGTGGTTCCTGGTCAAGGGCGAGCCCTTGACGGCACAGCGCGACAAACGCGATCTGACCTCCAGCCCCGAGCCGGTGAAGCTGGGCCATCGCCCGGATTGATCCCGCCGAAAGCCGCGTAGGTTGGGGTGCGAACCCCAACATCGCCATGTCGATCGAAAGGACATTGTTGGGGTTCGCACCCCAACCTGCGGTGTTACGCTCACCGCTTACGCCATTCGTACGGAATCCTCGCGTGACGCCTGCGTTGCACGCTGCAAATCTCAACCCCAAAACCGGCTTAAGCTGGCCCGGCAAGCTCTACACCCTCATCGCCCTGCTCGCCTGCCTGTTCGCCTTCATCGGCCTCTCCAGCAACAGCTTCTGGGCCGACGAGCTGTTCACCATGCAGGTGGTGGATCACCACATGGGCCTGGGCGAAGTGTTCCGGCGCGTGCTGGCCGACGTGCATCCGCCGCTGTATGACTTTCTGCTTTATCCCTGGATCGCACTGTTCGGCACCAGCGAAGGGGCCGTACGCCTGCTCAGCGCGATCCTGGCAGTACTGAGCATCGGCATCTTCGCGCTGGGCATGCGCCGCCGGTTGTCGCCCACGGCCATAGCGTTTGCCTGCGCGGTCGCCACGACCTCGCTGTTCTGGTATTCGCAAGCGCAGAACGCGCGCGATTACACGCTGGCCATCACGTTCTCCGCGGCATTGCTGGCAACGGCTATTACGTTCCGTCAGCGCGTGCTATCGAGCAACCGCGTGCCTATCGGTACCTGGCTTGGGCTTACCTTGCTCGGCATCGCCGGCAGCCAATCCCATCCCTACATGCTGCTCACCGTGGGCATGGTGCTGCTGTTCCTGCTGATCACGTCGCGCACCTGGCCGCAGCGCATTGCCGTCGCTCTATCAGGGCTGATCGTGCTGGGGATTTATGTCGGCTTGCTGTGGTTGATGACGCACGCTGGCAAGCAAGGTTTCCAAGGGGCCTGGTTCACGAACAGCGCGAAGTTTTTCGGTTCGCACTTGCGCCGCGTCGTGTTTCATTTCATGAGTCGACAGGCGCTGTTGGTCGTGGTCGGCATGCTGCTGGTGTTGTGGTTTCGCCGTTCGCGTAACGCTTCAACGCAGGTCGACGCAGCACCGCTCACCCGTTGGGCAACCCAGCTTTGTGGTGTCGTCTGCGCGGGCGTGATCCTCAGCGGCATTGCCGTGTCTTTGCTGGTGGCGCCCTCGTTCTCGTATCGCAACGTGCTGGTATGCGCGCCGTTCGGCTGGTTCCTGCTTGCCCGGCTGTATGACGCCGCCGGGCCACGGACAACGACGCGTCAGGGCGCCATCGCGGCGGCAGTCATCGTCGTGCTGCTCGGCTCGCAAGGACTGGCATTGATGCGCGGACGCCTGCTGCCCTCCAACGAGCCATGGCGTGCGTCGGCGGCCTACGTCAATGGATTGCCAGGCTGCGCCGGCACCACGCTGCCGGTGATTGCGTATCCCGGCACCTATGGCGTGGGCATGACGTCCGGCGTGCGCGCGATGATCGAGCGCAACTACTACGGTTATTACCTGCCGCCTGGCTATCGGCCGTATGCGTACTTTCCCGATGAATGGCTAAAGCATGCCGCTGAAGCCTCGCAAAGGGACAGCCCGTGCCCAGTGCTTGGCTGGGTACTGCACGATCTATCGGATGAAGAACGCGCGCTGGCACTGGCCAAGCAATTCGTCAGCCAGCCGGGCGTTGCCAATCATCAAGTGGTTATCCAGGAATTCGTGACGTACGACTTGAGCTGGCTGGCCTGGAAATCGCAGCCGAGTGCGTTCGTGTTTCTGCGGGCGACGCCAGCGACGATCAATACGCCTTCGTCATTACCGGAAGGAATGGATATCGACCGGAAACATTCGCTGGGCGACCGGATCGTAGTGAGCTTCGATCCCCCCATGGCCACTTACGACATCCGCCGCCTGCATCTGTAGGTTGGGGTGCGAACCCCAACATCACCATGTCGATCGAAATGACATAGTTGGGGCTCGCACCCCAACCTACGCGGTCAATGGAGTTCCACCTTGTGCCCGGCTTCGCGCGCCAGCTTGCGCACCCGCGCACTGCGCGCGATGCCATAGATACCAATCAACAGCCACGCCACTTCCATGAAAAACGCCGAGGCATTAAACGCACCGAACAGCAGCGACAGCATCACGCCAATGGCCCCCAGCACATTCATCAACTGATAGACCAAACCATTGCCGTGCAGCTTATGCGCCTGCAACAGCAAATACGCCAGCAGCATCAGGGCGACGCCGACGTAGCCTGTCCAATCATGCCAATACAAGGTCATCGCACACTCCTTTGACGCAATGCTTCGAACAGAACGATACCGGTAGCCACCGATACGTTGAGGCTTTCCATGGTACCCGGCATCGGAATCTTCGCCGTGAAATCGCAGGTCTCGCGCGTCAGTCGGCGCATGCCCTCGCCTTCGCTGCCGAGCACCAATGCGACCGGCCCTTTAAGGTCGATGTCGTAGATGGATTGCTCGGTATCGCCAGCAAGGCCAGTGATCCACACGCCAGCGTCCTTCAACACGCGCAACGCACGCGCAAGATTGGTCGCTGCGACCAGCGGCACGCGATCGGCACCACCGGCCGAAGCTCGGCGCACCACCGGCGTGATGCCGACGGCGCGGTCCTTCGGCACGATCACCGCCGTGACGTTTGCAGCGGCTGCGCTGCGTAGACAGGCGCCAAGATTGTGCGGATCGGTGATGCCATCCAGCACCAGCACCAAGGCGTTGCTGCCGGCTTGCTCGATCAACTCAGGCAAATCATGTTCATCGGCCAGCGGCGGCGCCTGGTACAGCGCCACTACGCCTTGATGGCGCGCTTCCCCCGCCACACGATCGAGTTGCTCGCGTGGGCGATGGTGCACGGGAATCTTCAGCGCCTTGGCTTTTTCCGCCAATTCGTGCACCCGCGGATTGCGCTGACCGTTTTCCACCAGCACTTCGCGCACGCGTTCGGCGTCGTTGTTCAAGGCACCTTCCACCGGGTTGATCCCGACGATCCAACTGCCAGAGTCTGCCTTCATACCCCAGATACCCCGCGTTGCGCCTGAGCAGCCGCCATGCGACAGCCCACGGCTCGACCAGACAACCAGTCTGGCGCTGCGCCACGCGCTGCCACCTGACGACTACTCAGGCGCAACGCGAGGTATCTGGAATATGAAGACAGCCTCTTACTCATCGTTTGCCCTTCGATTTCGGCGCGCGGGTCTTGGCCGTCTTGGTGCTGTGCCTGGCTGGCTTGGCATTGGCCGGGCTGGCGTTGCGCTTGCCTTTGGATTTATCTGCGGTCGTTTTCTTGCCCGGTTTGGCAGCACCGCGTTTCTTTGCATCCCCACCGTCAAATCCAGGCAACGGCGGCAAGGCGGGAAGCGGCTTTCTAGCTGCCGGCAAGGAATAGCGTTCATCGGAAGCCGAGTAATCGTAAGCACGCTTTGACGTCGGTGGCACGAAAGCCTGCGGTGCCGGCTCCGGTTCCTTTTTCTTCTTCGGCTGCACCATGCGAAAGTCGATCTTGCGATCTTCCAGGCTCGCGCGCAGCACCTGGATGCGCACGTGATCGCCAAGCCGGAACTGCAAACCGGTGCGTTCGCCCTTCAACAGATGGCGGATGGGATCGAAGTGGTAATAGTCGTTGGACAGCTGGCTGATATGCACCAGCCCGGACACCTTGGACTCATCCAGCTCCACGAACAGGCCGAACGAGGTGACGCCAGTGACCACGCCATCGAACTCTTCGCCGACATGCTTGGCCATCCACGCGCAGCGGAAACGCTCGTCCACGTCGCGTTCGGCTTCTTCGGCGCGGCGTTCGCGCTGCGAACAATGCACGGCCATCGCGGCCATGGTCGTTTCGCTGTAGTGATACGCCGACGGCTTGCCACCTTTGAGCGCATAGCGAATCGCGCGGTGCACGAGCAGATCCGGATAGCGGCGAATCGGCGAGGTGAAGTGCGCATACGCTTCCAGCGCCAAACCGAAATGGCCGCGATTGTCCGGTTGATACGCCGCCAGGCTTTGCGCGCGCAGCAATACCGACTGGATCAACTCGCGCTCGGGACGATCCTTCACCATGCGCAGCACGTCCGAGAAATCGCTGGGCGTGACCTCGTCTACCGGCGGCATGCGTAGTTTGAATTCACGCAGGAACTGCTGCAGGTCTTCGTATTTCTCCGCCGGCGGCGATTCGTGCGCGCGGTACAGCGCGGGAATCTTGCGTTTGCTGAGGAACGTGGCCGCCTGCACGTTGGCAGCGATCATGCATTCCTCGATCAGCTTGTGCGCATCGTTGCGTTCCACCGCACCAACGGCCTGCACTTCGCCCGTCGCATCGAGGCGGAATTTCACTTCGGCGGTTTCGAAATCGATCGCGCCACGGCGTCGACGCTGTTCGGCCAGGGCCTTGTACAGCGCGTGCAGGTTTTCCAATTGCGGCAGCACATCCGCCACTTCATGCCGTGCATCGGCATCTTTCACGCCAATCGCCTGCCACACCTTGTCGTAGGTGAGGCGCGCATGCGATCGCATCACGGCGTCATAGAACTTGGCCTTGCTGACTTCGCCCTCCGCGCTCACCTGCATGTCACACACCATGCACAGACGTTCCACTTTCGGGTTGAGCGAGCAGATGCCGTTGGACAAGGTCTCCGGCAACATCGGCACGACAAAGCCGGGGAAGTACGTCGACGTGCTGCGTTCGTAGGCTTCCTTGTCGAGCGGACTGTCGACCGGCACGTAGTGCGAAACGTCGGCAATCGCGACGATCAGCCGCCAACCGCCACCGCGCTTGGGTTCGGCATACACCGCATCGTCGAAGTCGCGCGCATCGGCACCATCGATGGTCACCAACGGAAGCTTGCGCAGGTCGACGCGGCCTTCGCGTTCGGCTGCGGTGACTTCCGGTTCCACCTCTTCGGCCTCGCGCAGCACTTCCGGCGGCCATTCGTGCGGCAGGTCGTAACTGGCGATCGCCATGTCCACCAGCAACGACGGTTGCAGGCGCTCACCGAGCACGCTGCGGATAATGCCCAGCGGGCCGCGATAAGCAGTAGGCGGATCGGTGATCTCCGCCACCACGATCTGGCCGGAGCGCGCACCGCGTTCCTTGCCAGGCGCAATCATGATGTCCAGGTGCAGGCGGCGATCGTCCGGCACTACCAGGGTGACGCCGTTTTCGATCACCACCCGGCCGACCAGCCGCGGCGAGCGTCGCTGCAGCACTTCCACGATGGAACCTTGCCGCCGTCCGCGCCGGTCCATGCCCACCACGCTGGCGAGCACGCGATCACCGTGCAGCACGCTGCGCATCTGGTACGGCGACAGGTACAGATCGTC